>JBDSBD010000281.1:0-5194 GCA_039921765.1 Burkholderiaceae bacterium | reverse complement strand
GCCATGTCGGCGGGTCGCTCGCAGAGCGCGGCGTTGATGGTCTCGGCGTAGATGCGCGGCAACTCGGCCGGGTCGTCACCATTGGCGCGGCAGGTGGCCTGGATCTTCGGGTCGCACAGGTAGGCGAAGGTGATGTCGTCGAGCTGAAGGTAGCGGCAGCCCGCCTCGGCGAGGTGGCCGATCGCGACCCGGTACGCTGCGGCTACGTCGGCCCAGAACTCGGCCATGTCGGGATAGGCCTCGCGCGAGATCGCCGCGCGCCCACCGCGCAGATGCAGCATCGACGGCGACGGGATCGTCATCTTCGCGGTGTGTGCGCTGTTCTGGCCGGTGACCGAGTTCAGATACGCGAAGTGCTCGGTCATGATCGGTGCGCTGCAGCGCACCTTGCCGGTCACGGTGGCGATCGGCGGCTGCTCGCTCTGGCCTGCGATCCTGAACTTCGGCCCGGCGTTGTCCTGCAGGGTCACGCCGTCGAGCCGGCCGAGAAAGTCGAGATGCCACCAGTCGCGCCGAAACTCGCCGTCGGTGATGCCTTGCAGCCCGAGCGATTGCTGGTGCCGCACCGCGTCGAGGATCGCGCGGTCTTCCTCGGCCGCCAGCGCCGCGGCGTCGAGCTCACCCGCGCGCCAGCGCCGCCGCGCGTCCGTCAGTGCCGCGGGGCGCAGCAGGCTGCCAACCTGGTCGGCGCGAAAGGGAGCGGAGTTCGTCATGAGGGATTGCCTTCGGTTCCAGCGCCCAAGTATCGCGCGACGCCGCGTGGCCTGCCCAGCCGGGTCAACCCAGGCGCTGCTGCAGCGCCATCGCGGCAGCCGGCGCCTTTTCCTTCGCGCCACTGATGAAGAACATGAACACGTCGCGCGGCTGCGCTGATGTCGGTGATGCCGATGTCGGCACCGCCGACGACACGGCTGCAGATGCCGATGCCGGCACAGACTTGGTGGCGATGTGCGGCAGACCGGTCGGCTCGAGTCCGTCGCGCCACTGGCGCGCGCAATCGGCCCAACGATCGAGCGCCTTGGGCGCGCAACCGTGTTTGAGCTTCGCATCGGTGCGCATCAAGCGGGCGTAAACAAGGTCGCCACTCGAATCGGCGAACGACGGGTAGGTGTCGGAATCGGTGAAGACGGTGGCACATCGGTACTTGCGCGCGAGCTTCAGGTACTGCGGCGTCAGGAAGCTCTCGTGGCGCACGTCGAGCGCGTGGCGCAACGGCAAACCGTCGATGCGAGGCGGCAGCAGCGCCAGAAAGGCCTCGAAGTCCTCAGGCTCAAAACGCTTGGTCGCGGCGAATTGCCACAGGATCGGCCCAAGCTTGTGGTCCAGCTCGGCAATGCCGCTTTCGAGGAAGCGCCGTACCGAGTCACCCGCTTCGGCCAGCACCTTGCGGTGGGTGGCGTAGCGCACTGCCTTGAGCGAGAACACGAAGTCGTCGGGCGTCTCGTCGCGCCACCGGGCAAAGCTCGCCGGCTTTTGCGAGCCGTAGAAGGTGCCGTTGATCTCGATCGACCCGAGCTGGCGGCTCGCGTACCCGAGCTCGCGGGCGTGTGCCAGGCCTTCGGGATAGAAGTTGTTGCGCCAGGGCTCGTAGGTCCAGCCGCCGATGCCGACCCTGATCTGCTTCTGCTGTGCCGCCGCGCCTGCCATGGGATCGCCTCCTTCGATGATCGCCGTAGAGCCCGGCCAATCATCGCGCGAATTCCCGGCCCCGTCCGGGTGGTTGGTGCGCCGCAGCCGAGGTGCGCGTGCAGCACCGCGAGACTTCGCCGCGCTCACCGATGCCAGTGAGACCGCATGCGGGCGGCCGCGTGCGCGACTCGGCCACATCCCGGTGGACGGCGCCAGCACTTTTGGAGACCACCCCATGCCCCGGTCCCTGCTGTTCCTCGCCAGTCTGTTCGAAATGGGCCGGTACCCACCCGACACGCGCTCCGTCGGATTGGAGCCGGAGCCTGTCTTCTTCCAAAGGTCAAATCGGTGCCGAAGCGGTGCGGCTCGAGACGCTCAGAGTCCCGGTGGCCTCACGCCGAGCACATCCTGCGCGGCCTGCTCGTAGGCGTGCGCGAGCCGCAGCACGGCGCGGTCGGCGCGCGGTCGGCCGATCAGCTGCAAGCCCATCGGCAATCCCGCTGCGCCGAAGCCGGCCGGCACGCTGATACAAGGCAGGCCGGCGAAGGTGGCGTAGATCACCACTTCCATCCAGCGATGGTAGGTGTCCATCTCGCGGCCGCCGATCTGCGTTGGCCAGCGCTGCGCCGCATCGAAGGGCCAGACCTGGGCGCTCGGCAGTGCGAGAAAGTCGTAGCGCTCGAACAGCTCGAGCATCTGCTGCAGGAACGCGCTGCGCTGCGCACTCGCATCCAGCACCTGGGCGGCGCTCAGGCCCTGCGCCTGGTCGTGTTCCCACAAGGCCTCGGGCTTGATGTGCGCGCGGTTCGCCGGGTCCTGCAGATGCGGCGCGATGCGCGCGGCCACGAGCCAGCGCCGCCACACCAGCCAGGCCTGCCACACCGCATCGGGCGCGAAGCCGGGGCGCGCCGGTTCGATCGCGCAGCCCAGACCCTGCAGGCGTTGCAGCCCCTCCTCGCACAACTCGAGGATGCCGGGCTCGAAAGGCAGATGACCGCGCAGATCCCCGAGCCAGCCGATCCTGCTGGAGCCGGCGTCGAACTCGTGCAGGCCCCGCGCGAATGCTTCGCCTGCGGCGGGGTTGTCGAGCGAGAGCGGTGCGCGCGGGTCGCGGCCGGCCTGCACGTCGAGCAGGTGCGCCACGTCCTTGACCGTGCGGCCCATCGGCCCTTCGGTCGTCAGCTGCGTCACCCACACGTCCGGCGCCGGCCACATCGGCACGCGGCCCTGACTCGGGCGCATGCCGAACACGTTGTTCCACGCTGCCGGGTTGCGCAGGCTGCCCATGAAGTCGCTGCCGTCGGCGACCGGCAGCATGTGGGTGGCAAGCGCCACTGCCGCACCGCCGCTGCTGCCGCCAGCCGACTTCGATGGGTCGTAGGCATTGCGCGTGACACCGAACACTTCGTTGAAGGTGTGCGATCCGAGGCCGAACTCGGGCACGTTGGTCTTGCCGATGACGATGCAGCCGGCAGCCTTCATGCGCGCCACCATCAGCCCATCTTCGGTGGGCACGAAGTCGCGCAGCAGCGGCGAGCCGAACGTGGTGCGCAGCCCTGCGGTCAACGCGACGTCCTTGATGGCCTGCGGGAAACCGTGCATCCAGCCAATCGGCCCTTGCGCTGCGGCAGCACGCGCGAGTTCGGCGTCGCGCGCATCGGCCTCGCGCAGCAACGCGTCACCATCGCGCAGGCTGACGATCGCATTGCAGACGGGGTTGAGCGCATCGATGCGATCCAGATACGCGCGCATCAGCTCGCGGCACGACAGCTCGCGGGTGTGGATCGCGCTCGAGAGGGCGTGCGCGGTGAGGTCGGTGATGTCCATGCGAACTCGTCGAGGTGGGCCAGCCTCGATGATGCGCGCACCCGCGCACCCGCGCACCACGCACCCGGTTCCGGACCCGCAATTCACGGTCGGCATAGGCCCCGTCCGCGGCCGCGCACGCACCAGCACCCGCACCGTGTGTCGCCGCGATCCGGCTTCAACGCCATCGCGTCGGTGCGTCGCCCTCCGTCGGGCCCGGCCGGGAGCGTCGGGCGGCTCACCCCTGCGCTGGCGTCAGAGTCGATGCAGCCGGCCGGCCTCGACCCGCACCCGGTCACCCACGTGCAAACCGTCGAGGCGCGGTGCCTCGAACGTGCGCGACTGGCCATTGTCCAGCGCCACCCGGACCCGGTAGCCGGTCACGGCGGTCTTGTAGTTGCGCTCGACGTTGTTGCCGGCCACCGCACCCCCGGCCGCACCGATCGCGGTCATTGCGGTCCGGCCGCTGCCATGGCCGAACTGGTTGCCGACCACGGCGCCCAGCACGCCACCGGCCACCGCACCGACCCCCGAGCCTTGCGGTCGGGTACGGATCGGCTCGATGCCGAGCACCTTGCCACGCGACGCACTGGCGACGGCGCGCGGTGGCACCGTCGGCGTGGCCGTCGCGCGTTCCACCACCGGCGACGCAACGGCCAACGGCGCGCGCGCCACCGGTGCGGGGCCGGCTTGTCCGGTCGCGCGCACTGGCGCGGGAACCGCGGGAACCGGCCTGGCATCGTCCCGCAACGCGGTGGGTGCCAGGGCGACCGGGGCGTTGGCGGAAACGGCCGCGGCGTCTCGCACCGGGGCCACAGCGACCGTCGGCGCCGCCTTCGCACCGGCATCGGAGCCGTCCTGGGGCCCGCAGGCTGCCAGCGCCAAGGCAGCAGCCGCAGCAAGCACGCAAGCACTGGCTCGCGATTGAAAAGGTCTGGCCTGAGTCATCGTGTTCCTCTGATCGCGCCACCTGCGGCGCAGCGATGTCCGATGCTGGGCGGCGCCGCTCGCAGCGTCTGCCCGCGATTCGCGAATCCGCCTGTAGGCCATGTCTTACCTGGTGACGCTGGCTCGGCCGATCCCCAAGCGCCACCGCTGCACACACGATCGCGCAACAGGGCTCGCCGTTTGCGGGCCGTGCGAAGGATGGCGATGGCAAGCGACGCGCAATGGGTCAAAGACGTGCAGCGGTGGTGCGGGGCGGGGCGCCGCGAGCGCAACGAGCGCGCCGGCTCGGCCCACCCGACCGAGCCTGATTTCACGACCGAGCTCGGCTACGAAGCGGCTCACCCCGCGCTGCAAGCCCACCACTGGCCGGACGCCACGGACACCGACGCTGACGATCCGCCTCGGTGAGCGGCGCCGGGCGCGGCGAGCCGGCCCGCGATCAGTCCGCCCCGATCGCGCCCGCATTCCAATGACAACTGCGCTCCCGACCGGCGGTGCCGACCCTCGTCACCACGGATCGATTCCCTGCGTGACCGCATCGACCACGCGCGCACCCGCCAGACCGCTCGCCAACCAGTGACGCGTCTGCGCCGGATCGATCACGGCATCGATCTCGAGCGTGGCCGCCAGGTTGACGGCTTGGCCTTGGGCGTACTGCCCGTCGACGAGGCGCCGGTACAGCGCTTCGCGCTGCGGCCCGTCGGGCGCCGCTCCAAGCTCCTTGCGATAGCCCAGCCACACCGCGCCCTCCAGACCCATTGCGCCGAACTCGCCGCTCGGCCACGCGACGGTCGCCACCGGCACGTGAAAG
>JBDSBD010000280.1:0-2615 GCA_039921765.1 Burkholderiaceae bacterium | reverse complement strand
GGAGGAGTCGGCCTTCAGGCCGACGCCGGATGACATGAACGGAGCCGACCACCCGACGCTCTCGGCCGCCGCGGTGCGTTGCGCTGCGGCGGAGCTGAGTTGTCTTGATATGTTTGAACGCAACCCGGCATGAGCCGCCCGCTTTCTCCGGCACTCCATCGCCCGTGGAAGACAGCCGCGGCTTCCACGATCACTCGCATCGACCCATGACTCTTTCCGGCTTCGTCGTCCAACTGCTGAACGGTCTGGCCGGCGCGTCGTCGCTGTTCCTGGTCGGCGCGGGGCTGTCGCTGATCTTCGGCGTGACGCGCATCGTCAACTTCGCGCACGGCTCGTTCTACATGCTCGGCCTGTACATCGCCTACACGCTGGCCGAGCACCTCGGCGGGGCGTGGTTCTGGGTCGCGCTGCCGCTGGCCGCGCTCGCGGTCGGTGTCATCGGTGCGGGTGTCGAGATGCTGCTGCTGCGCCGCATCTACCGCGCCCCGGAACTGTTCCAGCTGCTCGCCACCTTCGCGCTGATGCTCGTGATCAAGGACGCCGCGCTCTGGCTGTGGGGTCCCGAAGACCTGCTCGGGCCGCGCGCCCCCGGCCTGGGCGGCGCGGTGCCGGTGCTCGGCCGGCACCTGCCCGAGTACGACCTGTTCCTGATCGCGATCGGCCCGGTCGTGCTGGGCCTGCTGTGGCTGCTGCTCACGCGCACGCGCTGGGGCACGCTGGTGCGCGCGGCCACGCAGGACCGCGAGATGGTCAGCGCGCTCGGCGTCAACCAGGCCTGGCTCTTCACCGCGGTGTTCGCCCTCGGCACGATGCTCGCCGGGCTGGGCGGCGCGCTGCAGTTGCCGCGCGAACCGGCCAACCTGGCGCTGGACCTGCTCACCATCGGTGACGCGTTCGTGGTCGTCGTGGTCGGCGGCATGGGCTCGATTCCGGGCGCGTATGTTGCCGCACTGCTGATCGCCGAGGTCAAGGCGATCTGCATCGGCATCGGCACGGTCCACTGGCTCGGCATCAGCTTCTCGTTCTCGAAGCTCACGCTCGTGGTCGAGTTCCTGGTGATGGCGATCGTGCTGGTGGTTCGGCCCTGGGGCTTGATGGGCCGGCCGCAGGCGCCGAGCCGCAACACCGGCGCCGCGGAGACGCCGCTGCGGCGCGCCGAGGCGCCGCTCAAGATCGCCGGCCTGCTGCTGCTCGCGCTGCTGCTCGCCTGGCCGGTCGCGACCGCCGGTTCACCCTACCTCACCGTGCTCGCGATCGATCTGCTGACCGCCGCGCTCTTTGCCGTCAGCCTGCACTTCATCATGGGCCCGGCCGGCATGCATTCGTTCGGGCACGCCGCCTACTTCGGCCTGGGCGCCTACGGCGCGGCGCTGCTGGTGCGCTCGCTGCACCTGCCGATGGAGCTGGCGCTGGTGCTCGGACCGTTCGTCGCCGCGGCCGGTGCGCTGCTGTTCGGCTGGTTCTGCGTGCGCCTGTCGGGTGTGTACCTGGCGATGCTGACCCTGGCGTTCGCGCAGATCGTCTGGTCGGTGGTGTTCCAGTGGGACGACTTCACCGGCGGCAGCAACGGCCTGACCGGCGTCTGGCCGGCCGAGTGGCTCACCGACAAGCGCGCCTACTACTACATGACCCTGGCTTTCGTCGTCGGCAGCGTGCTGCTGCTGCGCCGCGCGCTGTTTGCGCCGTTCGGCTACGCGATGCGCGCCGGTCGCGACTCACCGACACGCGCCGAGGCGATCGGCATCAACGTGAAGCGCATGCAATGGGCCGCGTTCGTCGTCGCCGGGCTGTTCGCGGGCCTGGCGGGCGCGCTGTACGCGTTCTCGAAGGGCAGCATCTCGCCCGACGCGGTGGGCGTGGGCCGCTCGGTCGACGGCCTCGTGATGGTGCTGCTCGGCGGGCTGCAGACGCTGGCCGGGCCGCTCGTCGGCGCGGTCACCTTCACCTGGCTGCAGGACGCGGTGGCGCGCCACACCGACTACTGGCGCGCCGTGCTCGGCGCCATCATCTTGCTGCTGGTGCTGGCGTTCCCGCAGGGCATCGCCGGCTTCGTGCGCCAGTTGTTCGAGCGCCGGAGGGCGGCATGAGGCCTCCGGTGTCGATCTGTCCTTCACGGTGCTGCGCGCGCGGCCGTTCGCGGAGGCTTTCATGAGCCTGCTCGAAGTCTCCGGCCTGGGCAAATCCTTCGGTGGCAACCGCGCCGTCGACGACGTCAGTTTCGGACTCGCGGCCGGCGAACTGCTCGCGTTGATCGGGCCGAACGGCGCCGGCAAGACCACCACCTTCAACATGGTGGGTGGCCAGTTGCGCGCCGACTCGGGCTCGATCAAGCTGGCCGGCACCGAGCTGATCGGCCGCCGGCCGCGCGACGTGTGGCGCCTGGGTGTGAGCCGCACCTTCCAGATCGCCGAGACCTTCGCGTCGCTGACGGTGATCGAGAACGTGCAGATGGCGCTGCTCTCGGCGGATCGCAAGCTGTATTCGCTCTGGCGCCGCGCCGCCGACCACAAGCGCGCGCAGGCGCTCGCACTGCTCGATCAGGTCGGCATGGCCGCCCAGGCCGACCGGCCGTGCAGCGTGCTCGCCTATGGCGACGTCAAGCGCGTCGAGCTCGC
>JBDSBD010000279.1:0-15331 GCA_039921765.1 Burkholderiaceae bacterium | reverse complement strand
CCGCCAACCCGCGGTATGCCGAGCTGCATGCGTCGATGTGCCCGGCGCAGTGGTCGCCCGAGGCGATGGAGCAGGCCGATACAGGACGCGAGGCCTGGATTGCCAAGCACGGCCAGGATGCATTCGTCGACGTGACCGGCCGCGGCCAGTACAGCCATCCGCAGGGTGCGTTCTACGGCGGCGTCGGTCGCGAGTGGTCGAACCAGACGCTCGAAACCATCATCGCCCGCCACCTCGAAGGCGCGCGGCGGATCGCGCTGATCGACTGGCACACCGGGCTGGGCGAACGCGGCGAGCCGTTCTTCCTGTGCTTCAACGAGCGCGGCGGCCCGGGCTGGGAGCGCGCCTGCGGCTGGTGGGGCCGGGACAACCTCGAGACCCAGGGTGGCTTCGACGGCGCCGGTCGACCCAACTACACCGGCCTGCTGTTCCACGGCGTGCAGCGTTTCGCTGCCGCCGCCGAGGTGACCGGCGCGGTGATCGAGTTCGGCACGCGCAGCCGCGCCGACATGCGACGGGCGCTTCAGATCGACCACTGCCTGAAGTTCGGCGGCGCACTGGAGTCGCAGCAACGTGCGGCGTTGCGCGAGCAGCTGCTGGATGCCTTTTCGCCCTTTTCACCCGACTGGCAGCGCAGCGTGCTGGGCCACGCGATCCGGATCCAGCAGCAGGCGCTGCAAGGCAGCGTCGACTGGCGCTGATCCGCGTCGATAGTGCCCAGGCATGCACCCCAAGACCGGTTCGAGATGGCCGATGGGTGTGGCGACAATTCGGAACGCAGCGCGGACGTCATCGTGGTCGAATGGCGAGGGCCGGCGCTTCGTCAGCGCGCTTGACCTGGGGCAACATCTGCGCCAGCGCGCTGGCCGGGGCCTGAAGGCGGCCCCACGCGCGAGGCGCGCGGCTGCGGCGAGAATCACGCCAGATCGCGGCACGCGCGCGCGGCGCACCGGCCTTCACCTCTTGCGGAGAACCCCATGGCCCTGGATCGTTTCGACCGGAAGATTCTCGGGCTGCTGCAGGAGGATGCGACGCTGTCGCTCGGTGACCTCGCCGAGCGCATCGGGTTGTCGACGACGCCCTGCTGGCGCCGCGTCCAGCGCCTCGAGGCGGACGGCTACATCCTCAGGCGCGTGGCGCTGCTGAGCCCGGCCAAGCTCAATGTCGGTGTGACGGTGTTCGTGCAGATCAAGACCAGCCAGCACAACCAGGCCTGGCTCGAGCGCTTCCGCAAGGTCGTGCTCGGCATTCCCGAGATCGTCGAGTTCTACCGCATGAGCGGCGCGGTCGACTACCTGTTGCGAGTCGTCGTGCCCGACATCGCCGGCTACGACACCGTCTATCAGCGCCTGATCAAGAACACCGAGCTGTTCGACGTGAGTTCGAGCTTCGCGATGGAGCAGCTCAAGTGCACCACGACGCTGCCGCTCGACTACCTTGAATAGTCCCGACCCGTCCTCACCGCGCCCTGGACGCGGCAACGCGATCGAGGTGCTTGCAGCGTTCCTGAAGCTCGGCTTGACCTCGTTCGGCGGCCCGGTCGCGCACCTGGGCTACTTCCGCGCCGAGTTTGTCGTGCGCCGCGCCTGGCTTGACGACAAGAGCTTCTCCGATCTCGTCGCGCTGTGCCAGTTCCTGCCGGGCCCGGCCAGCAGCCAGGTCGGCATCGCGCTCGGTCTGGGCCGGGCCGGCGCGTGGGGTGCGCTGTGCGCCTGGGTGGGGTTCACGTTGCCGTCGGCCATCGCGTTGATCCTGTTCGGGTTCGGCGTCACCCAATGGGCCGGGCTCGCGCATTCGGGCGCCGTGCAGGGCCTGAAGATTGCGGCGGTGGCGGTGGTGGCTCAGGCCTTGTGGGGCATGGGCAGGTCGCTGTGCCCTGATCGGATTCGAGCCGGGGTTGCCGTCGTCGCCGCGCTGATCGTGCTGGTCATTCCTTCGGCGCCCGGTCAAGTTGCCGCGATCGCGCTCGGTGCGGTGGTGGGCCGGTTCGTGGTCCGGCTCGGGCGCCTTCCCGCCGCGCAGCACCGCGACTACGGCATCGGCAGGACGACCGGTGCGGTGCTGCTTGCGACAGTCCTGGCCTTGCTCGTGCTGCTGCCGCTGCTTGCAGGCACGCTGCAGTCACCGGTGCTTGCGATGGTCGCCTCGGTCTACCAGGCCGGCGCGCTGGTCTTCGGCGGCGGGCATGTGGTGCTGCCTCTGTTGCAGGCCAGCGTCGTTCCAGGCGGGTTCGTGTCGAACGACATGTTCCTCGCAGGCTACGGCGCCGCGCAGGCCGTGCCGGGGCCGCTCTTCACGTTTGCGGCCTACCTTGGCGCGGTGATGGCAAGTCCGCTCGGCGGCTGGGGCGGCGGCGCCATGCTGCTGCTGGTGATCTTCGTGCCGGCGTTTCTGCTCGTGGCCGGCGCCTTGCCGTTCTGGGAGACGCTGCGCCAGCGCGACGGTGCGCAGCGCGCAATGGCCGGTGTCAACGCGGCCGTCGTCGGTGTGCTGGCGGCGGCGCTCTACGACCCGGTATGGACCAGCGCCATCCACTCGAGAGCCGATTTCGGCCTGGCCCTGGCGGCGTTCGGCCTGCTGCAGTTCGGCAAGGTGTCCCCGGTCGCGGTGGTCGTGCTGGCTGCGACAGCCGGCTGGCTGCTCGGCCGCTGACCGGGCCGCGGGCGGCCGGCGCCTAGCGCACCGCGTGGCATGCGCACGCGTGCTCCTCGGCCGCCGACATGAACGACTCCAGGATGGCGCAGGCGTGCGAAGCGTCGCCGTCGCACTGCCTGCGCAGCGCGACCAGCTGCCGCTCCAGCGCCTTCAACGCCTTCAGGCGTCGCCGCACCTGCGCGATGTGCTCGTCGAGCAAGGCGTCGACCGGGGCGCAGGCCTGATCGGGCCCGGCCGCGAACGCCAGCAGCTGGCGGACCTCCGGCAGCGGAATGTCGAGCGAGCGACAGTGCCGGATGAACTGCAGGCGCTGCAGGTGGCGCGCGGCATAGCGCCGGTAGCCGGAGGCTTCGCGGTCCGGCTCGGCGAGCAGGCCTTCGCGCTCGTAGAAACGCACCGTCTGAACCTCACACCCGGCCTGGGCCGCCAATTCACCGATTCGCATACGCCGTCCTCCACGCTTGACTCTATACCAGATACAGGGTTTCCAATGGATCGACCACCCCCCACGAGGATTGCCGCTCATGTCTGCCCATTGCTGTTCCGCTCCCGCCCGGCCCGCCGTCGACCCGACCTATCGGCGCGTGCTCTGGATCGCTCTGGTGCTGAACGCCGCGATGTTCGCCGTCGAGCTGGCGGCGTCATGGGGTTCGGGTTCGGTCTCGCTGCTCGCCGACTCGGTCGACTTCTTCGGCGACGCCGCCAACTACGCGCTGTCGCTGGCGGTGCTGGGCATGGCGATCACCGCGCGCTCGAAGGCGGCACTGGTGAAGGCGGTCTGCATGGCGGGCTTCGGCCTGTTCGTGCTCGGCCAGGCGCTCTGGAATCTGCGAACCGACGTCGCGCCTGGCGCCTTCACGATGGGGGTCGTCGGCAGCGTGGCACTCGCGGTCAACGCCGCGGTGGCCTGGATGCTCTATCGGTTCCGCGCCGGCGACGCGAACATGCGCTCGGTCTGGCTCTGCTCGCGCAACGATGCGCTGGGCAATCTCGCCGTGATGTTCGCCGCGCTGGGTGTCTTCGGCACCGGCAGCGCGTGGCCCGACCTGGCGGTGGCGGCGGTGATGGGCGCGCTGGCGCTCTCTGGCGCATCGACCGTGCTGATGCACGCGCGCAGCGAGTTGCGCGCGGCGGCGCCCGCGCCACATCCGCGAACCCAGCCCCACTGACCGCCGCGGCCGCGCTGCCGATGGCCGAGAATGCGGCTCATGAAGGCGGTCGCGCGATTCATCTCCAGGGCGGCCGCTTGAAGGAGTCCGCCCCCAAGCACTCGCGCGGCTCTCTGGCGCGCCGGCTGCGGGTGCAGCAGCTTGTCGTGTTCGAGCAGGTCGTGCACTCGGGCTCCATCCTCGGGGCGTCGCGCGAACTCGCAATGACGCAGCCGGCGGTCAGCAAGTCGATCCGCGAGCTCGAGCAGCAGCTGGATGGCGTGCTGTTCGTGCGCAGCAAACGTGGCGTCGTCCTCACCGAGTTCGGGGTGCTGTTCGAGCGCCACACCCAGACCCTCCTGGGTGAGCTGCGCCACCTCGCCGATGACCTGAACGCCTGGCAGACCGGCGCCTCGGGTCACGTCAACGTGGGCACCTTGATCACCGCGTCGGCCACGCTGCTTCCAGAAGCGATCATGCAGTTGCGCAAGTCGGTGCCTGACGTCGTGGTGACGGTGCGCGTCGGACCGAACTCGGTGCTTTTTCCAGCGCTGGCGCGCGGCGATCTGGACGTCGTGGTGGGGTTTCTTCCCGAAACCGGTTCGGCAGACCCGGGTGACGTGGATCGGGCCCGGCTCACGCATGTCGCGCTGTACAAGGAAGCGCTGTGTGTCGTGCTGGGCAGCCACGACGCTCTCGCACGCCGACGCAAGATCGGTCTGGCCGAGCTGCACGAGCGCGAGTGGATCGTTCCGACACAGGACTCGGTGGCTTATCCGTCGGTGCGACGCTTCTTCGAGAAGCAGGGGCTGGAACTGCCGCGGCGGGTGGTCGAGTCGGTCTCGATCCTGACCAACCTCGGCCTGCTCGCCGGCGGCTCGATGGTTGCGCTGATGCCGCAGTCGGCGGCCGAGCGGTTCGCGAAGGCCGGATTGCTGACGGTGCTGCCGCTCGAAGGCCTGGGACCCTTCAGCGACATCGGCTACACGGTGCGCGCCGACCGGGCGCCGAGCGCCGCGGTGCAACGCTTTCTTGCCGCGCTGAGCCAGGCCGGCCGTGCACCGCAGCGCCGTCGTTGAGCGGCGCTGCGGTCGCGCCGGCACCAGGTCTTGTCTCTGGCCAAGTATTCTTCGGAGCTATGCCTGAGGCCGAACAAATCATTCTTCGGGAATAGATCGACGCCCTAGACTCGCCGCATCCTGAGTCGGAGTTCACCGTGACCCTGCCCTTCTCGCTGCCGCCCACGCTGGCCTGCCTGCGCAACTACGTCGACGGCGAGTTCGTTGCCAGCGCGAAGCGCTTCGACAACGTCAGCCCGTTGCACGGCCAGGTGCTGGCCCAGGTGCATGAGGCGGACGCGGCGCTGGTGGACCGCGCGGTGCTGGCCGCGCGTCGGGCGCTGGTCGGACCGTGGGGCAGCCTCGGCGTGGAGGAGCGCGCAAAGCTGCTGCACAAGGTGGCCGACGTGATCGAGCAGCGCTTCGAGGAGTTCGTTGCCGCCGAAGTGGCCGACACCGGCCGGCCGCTTGAACAAGCCCGCAAGCTCGACGTCTTCCGCGGCGTCGTCAACCTGCGCACCTTTGCCGACCTAGGCAAGACGGCGCACGGCGACTACTTCGAGACGCGGCTCGCCGATGGCCAGGAGCTGATGAACTACACCGTGCGCAAGCCGCTTGGTGTGGTGGCCAGCATCTGCCCATGGAACCTGCCGCTGCTGTCGATGACCTGGAAGGTCGGTCCGGCGCTGATCTGCGGCAACACCATGGTGGTCAAGCCCTCGGAGGAAACGCCCTCGTCGGCGACCTTGCTGGCCGAGGCCTTCGACGCGGCCGGTGTACCGCCCGGCGTGTTCAACCTGGTGCACGGCTTCGGCCCGGGCTCGGCCGGCGAGGCGCTGACCCGTCACCCGGGCATCGATGCGGTCACCTTCACCGGCGAGTCGCGCACCGGCGCGACCATCATGAAGGCCGTGGCCGACGGCGTGAAGGAGATCTCGTTCGAGCTCGGCGGCAAGAACGCCGCGATGGTGTTCGCCGACGCCGACTTCGATGCGGCCGTGGACGGCGTCGTGCGCTCGAGCTTCTCGAATTCGGGCCAGGTCTGCCTGTGCTCGGAACGGGTCTATGTGGAGCGACCGATCTTCGACAGGTTTGTTGCCGCCTTGAAGGCCCGGACCGACGCGTTGAAGATCGGCTGGCCCGACGAGGCCGGCGTCTTCATGGGCTCGCTGATCTCGCACGAACACCGCGACAAGGTGCTGTCGTACTACCGGCTCGCCGTCACCGAAGGCGCGACCGTGGTCAGCGGCGGTGGCGTGCCCCGATTCGGCGATGAGCGCGACCAGGGCGCGTTCGTGCAGCCGACGATCTGGACCGGCCTGGACGACGCCGCGCGCTGCATGCGCGAAGAGGTGTTCTGGCCGGTCTGCCATGTCGCGCCGTTCGACACCGAAGATGAAGTGATCGACAGGGTCAACGACACCGAGTACGGCCTGGCGGGCTGCGTCTGGACCACCCACCTGGCGCGCGCCCACCGCGTGTCGCGCCGCTTCCACGTCGGCATCGTCTGGGTCAACACCTGGTTCTCGCGCGACCTGCGCACGCCGTTCGGCTGAGCCCGGCTGTCGGGCATCGGCCGCGAGGGCGGGCGCCATTCGCTCGACTTCTATTCGGAGATCGGCAACATTTGCGTGAAACTGTGAGTCGTGCGCGGTGCGCTGGGTGCGACTTGTGAA
Organism: Burkholderiaceae bacterium; assembly: GCA_039921765.1. Classification (GTDB taxonomy): domain Bacteria; phylum Pseudomonadota; class Gammaproteobacteria; order Burkholderiales; family Burkholderiaceae_C; genus JBDSBD01. Next base: position 8,794 of record JBDSBD010000279.1, on the reverse strand, counting down.
TGCCATGTGCGGTGAGCCGAGGGCGACGTGTGCATCAAGGCCAAGGTCGCGCACGCTTGCCGCCAGCCTCGATACGGACTGAGATGAGCCTGGACAAGGAATCCCGATGAAACACAGTGTGCAATCGATCGCCGACCAGTTGTGGCTCGCTCACACCAGCGGCCAACCGGTCGCGCCGGTGCGCGAGCAGATCGAGGCGTTGGCCGCGGGCGGCGAGGTGCTGGCCACGGCCTATGCGGTGCAGCAGCTGAACAACCAGCGCCGCACGAACGCCGGCGCGCGCCTGGTGGGGCGCAAGATCGGACTGACTTCGAAGGCGGTGCAAAAGCAGCTCGGCGTCGATTCGCCCGACTTCGGCGCGCTCTTTGCCGACATGGCGGTGGGCGACGGCGAGGAGATCGCTGCAGCGCGCACGATGCAGCCCAAGGTCGAGGCCGAGATCGCGCTCGTGCTCGCACGTGACCTGCCGCACGCGCGCCACACCGTGGCCGACCTGATTTCGGCCACCGCCTACGCGCTGCCCGCCATCGAGGTGGTGGGCAGCCGCATCGCCAACTGGGAGATCCGGCTGGCCGACACCGTGGCCGACAACGCGTCGTCGAGCCTGTTCGTGCTCGGCACGCGCCCGGTGCAGCTCGCCGAGTTCGACCTCGCGAACTGCGGCATGGTGATGGAGCGCCGTGGCGAGCAGGTTTCGAGCGGAGTCGGAGCCGCCTGCCTGGGCAACCCGCTCAACGCCGCCGTCTGGCTGGCCGACATGATGGTGCGCCTGGGCACGCCGCTGCGCGCCGGCGAGGTGCTGATGACCGGGGCGCTCGGCCCGATGGTTGCGGTGCTGCCGGGGGACGTGGTCACCGCGCGCATCGAAGGCCTGGGCTCGCTCAGCGCCGTGTTCAGCCACTGAGCCGCCGGATCGAAGCGCCCATGCAATTGCGCAGAGTCGGCGGCTCGAACTCAGGTCTGCACTGCACAGCTTCGCAGGTGCCTGGTTTCGGCCGGAGCCCCGCGCGTCCACCCTCCTGCCAGACGAGTACACCATGCCAAGATCCCCTGCCAGCTCCGACACGCCCATCCCTTTGCTCAACGCGGGCGCCCTGCACGAGGCAGCGATGCGGCTCGACGACGCGGCGCGCCAGCGGCGCGCCACCGAGCCGTTCCCGCCCGGCTACTTCGGTCTGGCGCAAGCCTACGAAATCCAGCGGGCGTCGATCCGCAAGCGCATCGAGCGTGGCGAGCGCCACAAGGGCATCAAGCTCGGCTTCACGAGCCGCGCCAAGATGGTCCAGATGGGCGTGGACAGCCTGATCTGGGGCCTGCTCACCGACGCGATGCTCGAGGAAGACGGCGGTGGCGTCGATCTGGCGCGCTACATCCACCCACGCGTCGAGCCCGAGGTCTGCTTCGTGACGCGCAAGGCCATCGACGCACCGCTGACCGCGCTCGAGGCGGCCGACTACATCGAGGCGGTGGCGCCGGCGCTCGAGATCATTGACTCGCGCTTTCGCGACTTCAAGTTCAATCTCGAGAGCGTGGTGGCCGACAACTGCTCCTCGGCCGGACTGGTGGTCGGCGCCTGGTCGCGCCATTTCGACGCGCTCGCCAACGCCGGCGTGCGCCTGCAGTTCGATGGGCGCGACGTGCAGACCGGCTCGACTGCGGCCATCCTCGGCCACCCGTTGCGCTCGGTCGCGCACGCCTCGCGCCTTTTGCATGCAGCCTCGATGGCGCTGCCGGCGGGCTCGCTGATCATGGCCGGTGCCGCCACCGCCGCCGAGGCCCTGCGACCTGGCGTTCATGTGCAGTGCCGGATCGGCAGCGGGCCGGGTGCACTCGGGCAGGTGGCCTTCTCGACCGAGGGGCCGGCATGAAGCGGCGCGCCGATTGCACGGCCGATGCGGCCCCATGCAACGCGCAGATGGCCTGCCGATGAGCCAGACCCCGACCCCCGCCGCCCAGGTCGTGCCTGGCAAGGCCGCGCCGCGCGGGCGTTTCCCGCACATCAGGCGGGCCGGCGACTTCCTGTTCGTCTCGGGCACCAGCTCACGACGACCCGACAACAGCTTCGCTGGCGCCACCGCCGATGCGATGGGCGTGACCTCGCTCGACATCAGGGCGCAGACGCGCGCGGTGATCGAGAACGTTCGCGACATCCTGAAGAGCGCCGACGCCGATCTGTCCGACCTGGTCGAGACCCAGGTCTTCCTGGTCAGCATGAACGACTTCGGTGGCTACAACGAGGTCTGGGCCGAGTTCTTCGACTTCGACGGTCCGACCCGCACCACCGTGGCGGTGCACCAGTTGCCGCACCCGCACCTGCTGATCGAGATCCGGGCTGTGGCCTACAAACCGCTGCACACCAAGGAGTGAACGAGATGAGCGACTACAAATACGGCCGGCCGCTGAATTTCCCGCGCTGGCTGGCCGACAACGCCCATCTGCTCAAGCCGCCGGTGGGCAACCAGCAGATCTGGCAAGACAGCGACTTCATGGTCACGGTGGTCGGCGGGCCGAACCAGCGCAGCGACTTCCACGACGATCCGTGCGAGGAGTTCTTCTACCAGTTCAAGGGCAACGCGCATTTGCTGATATGGGAAGCCGGCCGCTACGAGCGCGTCGACCTGAAGGAAGGTGACCTGTTCCTGATGGCACCGCACGTGCTGCATTCGCCGCAGCGTCCCGAGGCCGGCAGCCGGTGCCTGGTGATCGAGCGCCAACGCCCGAAGGGCGCGCTCGATGCGTTTCAATGGAGTTGCGCGCGCTGCGGCAGCGTGGTCCAGCGCTACGAGCTCGAGCTGCAAAGCATCGTCGCGGATCTGCCGCCGGTCTACGAACGCTTCTACGCCACGACCGAGGAGCAACGCCGCTGCCCGGGATGCGGCACGGTGCATCCGGGCAAGGACTATGCCGCCTGGCATGCGATTCGCAATACTTGTCAATAGTTTATATATAAACTAAAATGGGCTCACCCATGATCGACATGCACTCCCACATCTTCCCGCCGATCACGCGCGCGGAAGCCCACGCCGTGGAGCCGCAGCGCGCGCCCTGGCTGGCCGTCGAGGCGGGTGCCGACACCGGCCAGATCATGCTCGGCGACGCCTCCTTCCGCCCGGTGTACCGGGCCCTGTGGGATCCGGAGTTCCGACTCGCCGAGCTGGAGACACAAGGCGTGCAGGTGCAGATCGTCTGTGCCACGCCGGTGATGTTCGGCTACGTCTGGGCCGCGGACAAGGCCGCCGACTGGGCCGCGCGCATGAACGACCACGCAATCCGGTTCTGCGCCACGCACCCGCAGCGCTTCAAGGCGTTGGCCCAGGTGCCGCTGCAAGACCTGGCGCTGGCCTGCAAGGAGGCCAGCCGTGCCCAGGCGGCCGGCTGCGTCGGCGTGCAGATCGGCAACCACCTCGGCGACAAGGATCTCGACCACGAGCAGCTGGTCGATTTCCTGATCCACTGCGCCCGCGAGTCCATCCCGGTGCTGGTCCACCCCTGGGACATGATGGTCGGCAACCGCATGAAGAAGTGGATGCTGCCCTGGCTGGTGGCGATGCCGGCCGAAACGCAGCTCGGCATGCTCTCGCTCATTCTCTCGGGCGCGATGGAGCGCATTCCCGAGTCGCTCAAGATCTGCTTCGCGCACGGCGGTGGCAGCTTTGCCTACCTGCTCGGCCGCGTCGACAACGCCTGGAAACACCGCGACATCGTGCGCGAAGATTGCCCGCGGGCGCCGTCCGAGTACGCGCGCCGCTTCCATGTCGACAGTGCCGTGTTCGAGCCGCGCGCACTGCGCCTGCTGACCGAAGTGATGGGACCGGATCGCGTGATGCTGGGTTCCGACTATCCTTTCCCCCTGGGCGAGCAGCGCATCGGTGCGCTGGTTCGCGGCGCCGAGTTCCTGAACCCCGCGCAAAAGCAGCGCATCCTCAGCGACAACGCGGCCGAATTTTTCGGCCTGCACGAGTCGCTCGCAGCCTGAAGCCCTGCGCACCATCCTTTTCACACCCCTGGAGACCCCGCCATGAAGACACGCCTTCGCACCCTCCTCGCCGTCTCCGCACTGTCGCTCGCCGCGGCCGGCGTCTCGGCACAAGTCAAGATCGGTTTCATGGCCACGTTGTCGGGCCCGGCCGCAGCACTCGGCCAGGACCAGTACGACGCCTTCATGCTGGCGGTCGAGCAGCACGGCGGGAAACTCGGCGGGGTCGCGGTCGAGGTCATCAAGAAGGACGACCAGCTCAAGCCCGACGTGGGCGTGCAACTGGTGCGCGAACTGCTGCAAAAGGACAAGGTCGATCTGGTGACCGGCGTGACCTTTTCGAACGTGATGATGGCGGTGGCCAAGCCGCTGGCCGATTCGGGCGTGCTGTTCGTCGGCTCCAACGCCGGCCCGGCGCCGCTGGCCGGCAAGCAGTGCAACGCCAACTTCTTCTTCACGTCGTTCCAGAACGACAACCAGGCTGAAGGCCCGGGCAAGTACGCCGCCGACAAGGGCTACAAGAAGATGATGCTGTTGGCGCCGAACTACCAGTCGGGCAAGGACCAGCTGATCGGCTTCAAGCGCTACTACAAGGGCACGATTGTCAGCGAGGTCTACACCCAGCTGAACCAGCTCGACTACTCGGCCGAAATCGCGCAGATCCAGGCTGCCGCACCGGACGCGATCTTCGTGTTCTTTCCCGGCGGCATGGGCGTGAACTTCGTCAAGCAGATGAACCAGGCCGGCATGCTGCACAAGATTCCGGTGCTCAGCGCCAGCACGGTTGACGGCACCACGCTGCCGGCCGTCAAGGACGCGGCCCTCGGCCTGCTGGCGGGCGCCGCTTGGGGCCCGAACCTGCCGAACGCAGCCAACGTCGCGTTCACCGAGGCGTTCGAGAAGAAGTACAACAGCATCCCGTCGCAGTACGCCGCGCAGGCCTACGACTCGGCAGTGCTGATCGACAGCGCGCTGACCAAGACCAAGGGCTCGGTGGCGAACAAGGACGCGCTGCGCGCTGCGCTCAAGGCAGCCGACTTCACGTCGGTGCGCAAGAACTTCAAGTTCAACACGAACGGCTTCCCGATCCAGGATCAGCACATGTTCGAGGTCGCCAAGGACTCGAAGGGCCGGGTTTCGCTGAACATGATCAGCACACCGCTGCCCGCATTGCAGGACGCCTATGTCGGCGAATGCGCGCTGAAGTAAGCGGCTCGCGCTCGAGCCAGTGTCAGGCCGGGTCGCCGTCATGAGCCCCGAGTTCTTGCTGACCCAGTTGCTGAACGGGGTCCAGTTCGGCCTGCTGTTGTTCCTGATGGCGGCCGGGCTCACGCTCGTGTTCGGCATCATGAACTTCATCAACCTGGCGCACGGCTCGCTGTACATGATGGGGGCGTACTTCGCCGCCCTCACCTTCGGCAAGACCGGCTCGTACTTCCTCGCGGTGGCGGCGGGCATGGGCGGCTTGTTCGTGCTCGGCGCGGTGCTGGACCGGCTCGCGCTTTCGGTGCTGCACCGGCGTGACCACCTCGATCAGGTGCTCGCCACCTTCGGACTGATCCTGTTCGCCAACGAAGCCGTGCGCCTGTTCTGGGGCAGCGCGCCGCTCTACATGAACGTGCCCGAGTGGCTGTCCAAACCGGTGCAACTGTTCGGCTTCAACTACCCGGCCTATCGCGGCGCCATCATCATTGCCGGGCTCGCCGTGGCGCTCGGCCTGCACCTGCTGATCGACCGCACTCGCGTCGGCATGCTGATCCGCGCCGGCGCGAGTAACCGCGACATGGTCGCGGCGCTCGGCATCAACATCGGCTGGCTCACCACCTTCATCTTCGCGCTCGGCGCCGCACTCGCCGGGCTGGCCGGCGCGATGGTCGGCCCGATCCTGTCGATCCAGTCGGGCATGGGCGAGCCGGTGCTGATCCTGACGCTGGTCGTGATCGTGATCGGCGGCATCGGCTCGATCCGCGGCGCGCTCTACGGCGCACTCATCGTCGGCATCGTCGACACGCTGGGTCGCGGCGTGCTGCCGGGCTTGCTGTTCCAGCTGTTCTCGCCCACGGTGGCGGGTGCGGTTGGCCCGGCGCTGGCCTCGGTCGGCGTGTACGTGCTGATGGCCGCGGTGCTCGCGCTCAAGCCCGAAGGCCTGTTCCCGGTGCGCCACTCTTGAACGCCGCCCTCCCACCCGCCGGCGTCGCCGCACCCGCGCCGAGCGCACGCGCCCGGTTTGCCGGCGTGCTCATTGCGCTGGCCGCGCTCGGCCTGCTCGCGGTGCCGGTCTACGCCGCTGCGGCCGACGCCGCCTACGCGATGACGCTGGCCACGCGCATCCTGATCTTCGCACTTGCCGCGGTCGGCCTGAACATCGCGCTCGGATTTGGCGGCATGGTCAGCTTCGGCCACGCGATGTACATGGGGCTGGGCGCCTACATGGTGCTGCTGATGCACGACGCCGGCGTCGACTCGGGCTGGCTCCAGCTGCTTGCGATCGGCGCGGTCGTCAGCGTCGTGGCGCTGGCCGTCGGCTGGGTCGCACTGCGCACCCACGGCATCGCCTTCATCATGATCACGTTGGCGTTCTCGCAGCTTTTCTTCTTCCTGTTCGTGAGCCTGCGCGCCTACGGCGGCGACGAGGGCATGACCCTGCCCCAGCTCAGCTCCTTCGGCGCCCTCACCGGCAACCCGACGGCGCGCTACTACGCCGTGCTCGCCTGCCTGGGCGCGGCGGTGTACGGCACGCACCGCCTGATCGGCTCGCGCTTCGGCCTGGTGCTGCGTGCCACGCGCCTCAACGAGCGCCGCGTCAAGGCGGTCGGCACGGCCACGCTGCCCTATCGACTGGTGGCCTACGTGCTCTCGGCACTGGTGTGCGCCGTGGCCGGCTTCTTCCTCGCCAACCTGACCGGGTTTGTCTCGCCGGCCTACCTGGCCTGGACCGTCTCGGGCGAGCTGATCGTGATGGTCGTGCTGGGCGGCGTGGGCAGCGTCATCGGGCCGGTGGTCGGCGCCGTCGGCCTGCTGCTGATCGAAGAGGTTCTCAAGAGCTGGACCGAACACTGGATGATGATCCTCGGGCCGCTGATCGTCGTGATGGTGCTCTGGCTGCGCGGCGGTCTGTGGGGCCTGGTGGTCGGGCTCGGCCGCGACGGCGATGCCGTGAAGGCGCCGCACAAATGACGCCGCTGCTCTCGGTTCGCGGCCTGGTCAAGCGCTACGGTGCCTTGCTGGTCACCGACGCCGTCGACCTGGACATCCCGGCCGGCGAGATCCACGCGGTGATCGGCCCGAACGGTGCCGGCAAGACCACGCTGATCAACCAGGTGTCGGGCGAGGTGAAGTGCGACGCCGGACGCATCATCCTGTGCGGCAGGGATGCGACGCATTGGCCGGTGGCGGCGCGCGCCCAGGCCGGACTCGGGCGCTCGTACCAGATCACCTCGATCATCTCCGAGTTCAGCGTGCTCGAGAACGTGCTGCTCGCGGTGCAGGCGGTGCGCGGCCACAACTTCCACTTCTGGCGCCCGGTGGTACGCACGCCGGCGCTGGTTGACGCGGCCGACCGCTTCCTCGCGCTGGCCGGGCTGCTCGAGGTGCGCAACAGCACCGCCGGGCTGCTCTCCTACGGCCAGCAGCGCCAGCTCGAGCTCGCGATGACCCTGGCGATCGAACCCAAGGTGCTGCTGCTCGACGAGCCGATGGCCGGCCTGGGCCTGACCGAAACCCAGCAGATGACCGAGGTGCTCAAAAGCCTGCGCGGCCAGTACGCGATGCTGCTGGTCGAGCACGACATGCGCGCCGTGTTCGCGCTCGCCGATCGCCTGAGCGTGCTGGTCTACGGCAAGGTCGTGTTCTGCGGCAACCCGGCCGAGGTGCGCGAGAGCCGTCTGGTGCGCGAGGCCTACCTTGGCGACGAGGAGATTCCCGCATGAGCGGTGCCACCGCATCCGCACCCGACCCGGTGACCGGCGCCGAGGTCGGACCCGCGCTGCTCGACGTGATCGAGCTCGACGCCGGCTACGGTGCGAGCCAGGTGCTGTTCGGCCTGTCGCTCGCGGTGCGCGCCGGCTGCTGCTCGACCCTGCTCGGGCGCAACGGCATGGGCAAGTCGACCACCATCAAGAGCATCATGGGCCTGATCCGGCCGATGCACGGCGAGGTGCGCTGGAAGGGCCGGCCGGTGCAGGGCCAGCCGCCTCACGCGATCGCGCAGGCCGGCATCGGCCTGGTGCCCGAAGGCCGGCAGATCTTCCCCAACCTGACGGTGCACGAGAACCTGGTGGCCACCGCGAACCGACGCAAGAATGTCGCGACCCCCTGGACCCTGGAGCGCGTGCACGCGCTTTTTCCGCGCCTCGTGGAGCGCCGATCGAACTTCGGCAACCAGCTCTCGGGCGGCGAGCAGCAGATGCTCGCGATCGGGCGCGCGCTGATGACCAACCCCGAGCTGCTGATCCTCGACGAAGCCACCGAAGGCCTCTCGCCGCTGATCCGCCAGGAGATCTGGGCCGCGCTGGCGCAGATCAAGTCCGAGGGCACCGCGATCCTGATCGTCGACAAGAACCTGGGCCCGCTGCTCGCACTCGCCGACCACCACCACATCGTCGAGAAGGGCAGCGTGGTCTGGCAGGGTGACTCGGCCGCGCTGCGCAGCGACCGCGCGGTCTGGGCGCAGTACCTCGGCGCCTGATCGGGCGGCGCCCGAAGCACCTGCCGCCAAAGTCCGGCCGCACCCGCGCACGCGCACGCGTCGGCGCGCTACGCGCCCGGCGCCCCCACCGCGCGATCATCGGCCGCGGCCGCCGCGGCGCCGCGCCCGGA
>JBDSBD010000278.1:0-10129 GCA_039921765.1 Burkholderiaceae bacterium | reverse complement strand
TACTGGACGATGACGCCGACCGGCTGCTCCTTGTCGACGATCTCGAGCACGTCCTCGAGCGTCACCGGCTCGAAGTACAGGCGGTCCGAAGTGTCGTAGTCGGTCGACACGGTTTCGTGGTTGCAGTTGACCATGATGGTCTCGAAGCCGTCCTCGCGCATCGCGAGCGCCGCATGCACGCAGCAGTAGTCGAACTCGATGCCCTGGCCGATCCGGTTCGGGCCGCCGCCGAGCACCATGATCTTCTTGTGCGCAGTCGGCTCGGCCTCGCATTCCTCGTCGTAGGTCGAGTACATGTAGGCCGTTTGCGTGGCGAACTCGGCCGCGCAGGTGTCGACCCGCTTGTAGACCGGGCGAACGCCAAGCTCGTGGCGTGCCTTGCGCACCATGTGCTGGTTGGTGCCGAGCAGCTTGGCCAGGCGCCGGTCGGAAAAGCCCTTTTGTTTCAGAAAACGCAACTCCAGCTTCGACAGGTCGGCCAGCGTGCGTCCGGCCAGGGCCTGTTCGTGCTCGACCAGCTGCTCGATCTGGGCCAGGAACCACGGGTCGATCGCGGTCTCCTCGAACACCTCCTGCAGGCTCATGCCGATCCGAAACGCGTCCGCCACGAACAGAATGCGCTCGGGCCCGGCCTCGCCGATCTCCTGCTCGATCTCCTCGCGATCGGTGCTGCGCTCGGTCAGGCCGTCGATGCCGGTTTCAAGGCCGCGCAGCGCCTTCTGGAAGCTCTCCTGGAAGGTGCGGCCCATCGCCATCACCTCGCCCACCGACTTCATCTGCGTCGTCAGGCGCGAATCGGCGGCCGGGAATTTCTCGAAAGCGAAGCGCGGGATCTTCGTGACGACGTAGTCGATGCTCGGCTCGAACGAGACCGGTGTGGCGCCACCGGTGATCTCGTTGCGCAACTCGTCGAGCGTGTAGCCGACCGCGAGCTTGGCCGCCACCTTCGCGATCGGGAATCCGGTGGCCTTGGAGGCCAGGGCCGATGAGCGCGACACGCGCGGATTCATCTCGATCACGATCATGCGTCCGTCTTTCGGATTGATCGAGAACTGCACGTTCGAGCCGCCCGTGTCGACGCCGATCTCGCGCAGGATCGCGATCGAGGCGTTGCGCATCAGCTGGTACTCCTTGTCGGAGAGCGTCTGCGCCGGGGCCACCGTGATCGAGTCGCCCGTGTGGATGCCCATCGGGTCGAGGTTCTCGATCGAACACACGATGATGCAGTTGTCCGCATGGTCGCGGACCACCTCCATCTCGAACTCCTTCCAGCCAATCAACGACTCCTCGATCAACAGCTCGTTGGTCGGCGACATGTCGATCCCACGCTTGCAGATCTGCTCGAACTCCTCCGGGTTGTAGGCGATCCCGCCACCGGTGCCACCGAGCGTGAAGCTCGGCCGGATCACCATCGGGAAACCGGTACCCCCAATCTCGAGCGTGATGCGCCGTTGCACCTCGAGCGCCTCTTCCATGCTGCGCGCGATGCCGCTCTTGGCCGATTGCAGGCCGATGCCGGTCATCGCGTCCTTGAACTTCAGGCGATCCTCGGCTTTCTCGATCGCTTTCTCGTTGGCGCCGATCATCTCGACGCCGTACTTGGCGAGCACGCCGTGATGGTGCAGATCGAGCGCGCAGTTCAGCGCCGTCTGGCCGCCCATCGTGGGCAGCACCGCCATGCCGCCGCGACACAACGGGCGCTCCTTGGCGATGATGCGCTCGAGCACATGCCAGGTGATCGGCTCGATATACGTCACGTCCGCCATGTCGGGGTCGGTCATGATCGTCGCCGGATTGCTGTTGACGAGAATGACCTTGTAGCCCTCCTCGCGCAACGCCTTGCAGGCCTGGGCGCCGGAGTAGTCGAACTCGCAGGCCTGGCCGATGACGATCGGCCCGGCGCCGATGATGAGAATGGCTTCGAGATCGCTGCGCTTAGGCATTCGTGCGCTCCTGCGGGTTCTCGACCTTGGCGTTTTTCTTGGCGTTGTGGTTTTGCATCAGTGCGATGAAACGGTCGAACAGGTAGCCAATGTCGTGCGGCCCTGGCGAGGCCTCCGGATGGCCCTGGAAACAAAAGGCCGGCCTGTCGGTGCGACGCATGCCCTGCAAGGTGCCATCGAACAGCGAAACGTGGGTGGCACGCAACTCGGGCGGCAAGGTCGCGGCATCGACCGCGAAACCGTGGTTCTGGCTCGTGATGCTGACGCGGCCGGTATCGAGATCCTTGACCGGATGGTTGGCACCGTGGTGGCCGAACTTCATCTTGAAGGTCTTCGCGCCCACGGCCAGCGCCATGATCTGGTGGCCCAGACAGATGCCGAAGGTCGGGATGCCGCTGTCGACCAGGATTTGCGTCGCCTCAATGGCGTAGTCGCAGGGCTCGGGGTCGCCCGGCCCGTTGCTCAGGAAGATGCCGTCCGGCCCATAGGCCAGGGCCTGCGCCGCGCTGGTCTGGGCCGGTACCACCGTGACCCTGCAGCCGCGGCTCGCGAGCATGCGAAGGATGTTGCGCTTGATGCCAAAGTCGTACGCGACGACGTGGAACTCGGGCGCAGCGAGCCGGCCGTAACCGGTGTGCAACGACCACTCGGTTTCGAGCCATTCGTACGGCTCGGTCGTGCTCACCACCTTGGCCAGATCCAGCCCGTTCATGTCGGGCGCGGCTCGCGCCTTCGCGATCGCGTCGGCGATGTGCACAGACTCGACGGCCACGCCCAGCGGCAAGGTCAGGATGCAGCCGTTTTGCGCGCCGTGGGTGCGCAGCACGCGCGTCAGGCGCCGGGTGTCGATTCCCGCCATCCCGACCGTGCCCTCGTGCTGCAGGTATTCGGACAAGGTCGAGCTGCTGCGAAAGCTCGAAGCGCGGACCGGCAGATCCTTGATGATCAGCCCGGCGGCGTGCACTTTGCCGGCCTCGACATCCTCGGCGTTGACGCCGTAATTGCCGACGTGCGGATAGGTCAGCGTGACAAGCTGGCGGCAGTAGCTCGGATCGGTCAGGATTTCCTGGTAGCCGGTGAGCGAGGTGTTGAACACCACTTCGCCGACCGTGTGGCCGGCGGCGCCGATCGAGACTCCATGAAACACCGTGCCGTCTGCGAGTGCCAGGATCGCCTGGGCTTGGGGGTTCAGCAGTGGCTGCGGCACCGGGATCTCCGTGTTGTGCGCGCCCAGCGTTGCTTGCAACGCGATTTCGCAGACGAGTGCGCGCCGGTGAGAAACCGGCGCCAGGAAGAAAACCGAGGAGTTTTCGACGGCTGAAACTGCGTGAGTTTTGCTGGGCGGGGTGGATGAGGGTAAACCTGCGGATTATAAACGAGCGGCCGCTCCTTCGCGCCGTCCCGCCCCGCTGACGGGACCCGTCAGAGCTCGAGCGCCTTGATGCCGGCACGCGCGATCTGCGCGTCCTCAGTGGACTTGACGCCGCTCACGCCGACCGCGCCGACACATTGGCCCTGCACCATCACCGGCACACCGCCCTCCATCAACCCTTCGAGCCCCGGCGCGCTCAGGAAAGAGGTCCGTCCCTGATTGATCATGTCCTCGAAACCCTTGCTCTCGCGCCTGCCGAGCGCTGACGAGCGCGCCTTGGCCGGGGCAATCTGAGCCGAGATCGGCGCCGCGCCGTCCAGGCGCTGCAGCCACAACAGGTGGCCCCCATCGTCGACGATCGCGACCGTGACAGCCCACTTGTTGGCATGAGCCTCGGCCTCGGCGGCCGCAGCGATGCGCCTGACGTCGTCGAGCGCGAGGAATGGTTTGGTGTTCATGATGAAGAAATCCGGAAGAAGTCAATGGGCCGGCCAGGTTCAGGTTTGACCGGGGACACGACTGTACGGTACGCTGGGATTGCAGGGTCTGGTCGCCCGTGCAGCTGTCGCCCCAACCGGGCTCGCGGGATGCGGCCCGCACTCGACGGACAAGCTCTTCGCCGCCAATCCGGCACACTTCATAAGGGATTGGCGGGCCCTTCGGCCAGGGAACTAGAATTTGTCGCGCGAGTCTCACAACGCGTCAACCCATCAAGGAGTTCTGCTCATGAACCAACCCCTGCAAGCCGCCTACACCGGTTATGCCGGTGCCGGTACGTCGATCGAACAGCGTAACCGCGTGCTGCGCAACACCTATTGGCTGCTCGCGCTGTCGATGGTTCCCACCGTGCTTGGCGCGTGGATCGGCGTATCCACCGGGCTCATGAGCCAGATGGGGGCCGGCATGAGCGCCATCGTGTTCCTCGGCGGCGCGTTCGCCTTCATCTTCGCGATCGAACGCCTGAAGAATTCGGGGGCCGGCGTGCCGGTGTTGCTCGCGTTCACGTTCTTCATGGGCCTGATGCTGTCGCGCATGATCGGCGCCGTGCTGGGCCTGAGCAATGGCGCGGGCCTGATCATGACGGCCTTCACCGGTACCGGACTGATCTTCCTGGGCATGGCTTCGCTCTCATCGGTGATCAAGCGCGACCTGTCAGCGATGGGCAAATTCCTGTTCATCGGCATGATCATGGTGATCGTGGCGGCCCTGGCCAACATCTTCCTGCAGTCGAGCGCGTTGATGATCACGATCGCGGTGCTGGCCATCGGCATTTTCTCGGCCTTCATCCTGTACGACCTGAAGCGCGTCAAGGACGGTCAGGAAACAAACTACATCACCGCCACGCTGGGCGTGTACCTGAGCCTGTACAACGTGTTCCAGTCCTTGCTGGCGATCCTCGGCTTTGCCGGCAGCAGCGATTAGTGCCTACCGGCGGGACGAATAGCGGGGGCCTTCCGGCCCCCTTCTCTTTTGGCTTTCCAACGTTCGCGTCGCGCCGGGCTTGCACCGAAGAACGTGCGGCATCACAGCCGGTCTTGCTCCGGTGTCGCCGCGACTCACGCCGGTCGCCGACAACGCGTTGCCGGCGCCACCTTCATCGGGCTACATCAGCGCTCGAACACGGCCATGCTCTCCACGTGCGCAGTGTGCGGAAACATGTTGACCGCGCCCGCGGCCGTGCAGCGGATGCCGGCCTGCTGGTGCAGCAGGCCGGCATCGCGCGCCAGGGTGGCCGGGTTGCAGCTCACATAGACGATGCGCCGAGGCGCCACGAAGCCCGGCGCGAGCGAGGCGTCGCCGTGCAGATCGGCGAGCGCCTTCGCGAGCGCGAACGCCCCCTCGCGCGGCGGATCGACCAACCATTTGTCGGCAGAGCCGAAGCCTGCGAGGCCCGCCGGGGTGAGCTCGAACAGGTTGCGTGCCGCGAAGCTCGCCTTCTCGCCCAGCCCGTTGTGCGTGGCGTTCTCGCGCGCACGCTGCACCAGCGCCTCGCTGCCTTCGATGCCGAGCACCTCGCGCGCCAGGGTCGCGATCGGCAGACTGAAGTTGCCCAGGCCGCAGAACCAGTCGATGACGCGCTCATCGGTGCGCGTCTCGAGCAGCCGCAGCGCGCGCGCCAACAGCACGCGGTTGATGTGCGGATTCACCTGGGTGAAGTCGGTCGGCCGAAACGGCATCGAGACACCGAACTCTGGCAGCGCATAGGCGAGTTCGGGGCCACCCTCATCGAGCCGGCGCACCGTGTCGGGCCCCTTGGATTGCAGCCACCACTGCACGCCGTGGCTCGCGCCGAACGCACGCAACCGCCCCAGATCGTGCTCGCTCAAGGGCTCGAGATGGCGCAGCACCAGCGCCGTCACCGCGTCGCCGACCGCCAGCTCGATCTGCGGCAGGCGGTCGCGCTGCTCCATGCCCGCAATCAGCTCGCGCAACGGCAACAGCAGCGCACTGACGTGCGCGGGCAGCACTTCGCAGCTGTCCATGTCGGCGACGAAGCTCGACTTGCGCTCATGAAAACCGACGAGCACCTTGCCCTTCTTGGCCACGTAACGCACCGACAGCCTGGCCCGGTAGCGATAGCCCCAGGCCGGCCCCTCGATCGGGCGCAGCACCTGCTCGGCCCTGACCTTGCCGAGGTGCCACAGCGCGTCTTCGAGCGCGCGCTGCTTGGTCGCGATCTGCGCGCCGATATGGAAATGCTGCATCTTGCAGCCGCCGCAGGTGCCGAAGTGGGGACAGCGCGGCACGACGCGCTGTGAGCTCTCGCGCCCCAGCACGGTCATCGACGCCTGCTCCCAATTGTTCTTGCTCCGGTGCACCTGGACCTGAACCCGCTCGCCCGGCAGTGCGCCCTCGATGAACACGACCTTGCCGTCGCGGTTGTGCGCCACGCCTTGCGCGTCGAGGTCGAGCGATTCGACCTCCAGCCATTCATCGGTTGCCGTCATGGGCGCGATTATCGGCGGGGGCCGTGCCGGCCCGTGGCCCGGTCGCGGCGCTGCTACACTGCGCCCGCCAGGAGAGCGCCGGGCCATTTTTGTCGGGTCAGGCCGCCGAAGGCGCAGAGCTTTGCCGAAAGGCGCGGCTCGAACGCTCAGGCAAAAGGACTGGCAAGCGCTTCGCGGGAAGCGTTCCTCGCTGGAGAGAGGCTCGCGCCCTGGCGCGAACCCACCGAAGGGGCAAGCAGCCGACCGGTAACGGGGGGCCGCCAATCTCTCAGGTAAAGCGGACAGAGGGGGCAAAGTTTCCGGCGCGACGCCGTCGCGTCGTTTCGATGCTTGCCTCAGGAGAATCCGATGTCCGCGACCGCCCTGCTGAAGACTCCGCTGCACGCCCTGCATCTCGAGCTCGGTGCCAAGATGGTCGAATTCGCCGGCTACGACATGCCGGTGTCGTACCCCGCCGGCATCCTGGCCGAACACCGCCACTGCCGCAGCGCCGCAGCACTGTTCGACGTCTCGCACATGGGTCAGTTGCGGCTCATTGGCGCCGACGCGGCGCGCGCGCTCGAGTCGCTGGTGCCGGTGGACGTGATCGACCTCGCGCCCGAGCAGCAACGCTATGCGTTCTTCACGAACAGCAATGGCGGCATCCTCGACGACCTGATGATCACGCGGCGTGGCCCGGACCATGGCAACGATCTGTTCCTCGTCGTCAATGCGGCGTGCAAGGCAGCCGATACGCGGCACCTGGTCACCCACATCGGCCACCGCTGCACCGTGCAGCCGCTGCCCGACCGCGCGCTGCTGGCCCTGCAAGGCCCCCGTGCAGCCGACGCGCTGGCACGGCTCAATGCCGGCGTGGCGAAACTGACCTTCCTGACCGGCGCGAAGATGGAACTCGCCGGAGCCGAATGCTTCGTCACCCGTTCGGGCTACACCGGTGAAGACGGCTTCGAGATCTCGGTGCCCGACGCCCAGGCCGAAGCACTGGCGCGCGCGCTGCTGGCGCAACCCGAAGTCAGGCCGGCGGGGCTCGGCTCGCGCGACACGCTGCGGCTCGAAGCCGGCCTGTGCCTGTACGGTCACGACATCGACGCCGCCACCATGCCGGTCGAAGCCGGCCTGATGTGGGCAATCCAGAAGGTACGCCGCGTCGGTGGCGCCCGCCATGGCGGCTACCCCGGTGCCGCAGCGATCGATGCGCGATTCGCCAGCGGACCGCAGACCCAACGCGTCGGACTGCTCGGGCTGGAGCGCATCCCGGTGCGAGAGGGCGCGGTTATTGTCGACACGCTGGGCCACAAGCTTGGCCATGTCACGAGCGGCACGCTGTCGCCCTGCCTGGGCCATCCGATCGCGATGGCTTACCTGGCCGCCAATCACGCCGTGCTCAACAACGAGGTCTACGCCGAAGTGCGCGGCCAGCGCCAACCGATGCGCATCACCAAGATGCCGTTCACGCCGCACCGTTACGTGCGGGCCTGAACCGGCCGCAACACGCTGCTGTTCCGGCAATGCAATCCAGATTCCCAATCGAAACCCAACGAGGAGCGCTCATGACCACGCTGTACACCAAGGACCACGAGTGGATCGACATCCAGAACCACGAGGCCGCCACCGTCGGCATCACCCGGCACGCGCAGGATGCGCTCGGCGACGTGGTATTCGTCGATCTGCCCGCCGTGGGCAGCAGTTTCAAGATGAACGAGGTGGCTGGCGTGGTCGAGTCGGTGAAGGCCGCGGCCGACCTGTTCATGCCCGTCAGCGGCGAGGTCATCGAGGTCAACGAAGCACTGCGCGCCGATCCGTCGCTGGCCAACACCGACCCCACGGGCACCGGCTGGTTCTTCAAGGTTCGCGTCGCCGACCCGGCCGAGTTCGAACAATTGCTCGACCAGCCGGCGTACGACGCGCTGGTCAAGAACAGCTGAGCACAGGCGAGGATTTCGATGTTGATGTCTGCCACCCCGCTCGATCAGCAGCCGCTGCACGAGCTTGAGAACACCTCCGAGTTCGTCGCGCGCCACATCGGCATCCGAGCCGATGACGAAGCCCACATGCTGTCGGTCATCGGCGCCGCATCCCGGCGCGCGCTGATCGACGCCGTGGTGCCGCGCGCGATCGCGCGCAGCACGCCGATGACGCTGCCGCAGGCGCTGACCGAAGCGGCGGCGCTGGCCGAGCTCAGGCAGATTGCAGGCGCCAACCGGGTGCTCAAGAGCTGCATCGGCCAGGGTTATCACGGCACCCACACGCCCGGCGTGATTCTGCGCAACGTGCTCGAGAACCCGGCCTGGTACACCGCCTACACGCCCTATCAGGCGGAGATCTCGCAGGGCCGGATGGAGGCGCTCGTCAACTTCCAGACCCTGGTGTGCGAGCTCACCGGCATGGCGATCGCCGGCGCCTCGATGCTCGACGAAGCCACCGCCGCGGCCGAGGCGATGACCCTGGCGCTGCGCGTGGGCAAGAGCAAGTCGACGACTTTCTTCGTCGCCGACGACGTGCTGCCGCAGACGCTCGAAGTGGTGCGCACGCGCGCCCGACCTCTCGGCATCACGGTTGCGACCGGCACCGCGCAAGCCGCGGGCAGCACCGAGGCCTTCGCAGTGCTGCTGCAGTACCCGGGGGTGAACGGCGTGCCGCGCGACCTGAAGCCGATGATCGACGCGGCCCATGCCCAAGGCGCGCTGGCGATCGTTGCAGCCGACCTGCTCGCGCTCACGCTCCTGGTGCCACCCGGCGAGATGGGCGCCGACGTCGTGGTGGGCACGACCCAGCGCCTGGGCATGCCGATGGGCAACGGCGGCCCGCACGCCGCATTTCTGGCCACCCGCGACGAGTTCAAGCGCTCGATGCCGGGCCGGCTGGTCGGCGTCAGCATCGACGTGCACGGTGCGCCGGCCTATCGGCTGGCGCTGCAGACCCGCGAGCAGCACATCCGGCGCGAGAAGGCCACCTCCAACATCTGCACCGCGCAGGTGCTGCCTGCGGTGGTGGCGAGCATGTACGCGGTCTATCATGGCCCCGAGGGCTTGAAACGCATCGCACGACGGATCGCGGCCTATACCGCGATCCTGGCCGCCGGCCTGAAGCAATCGGGCTGGCAACTTGTCAATTCGAATGCCTTCGACACCCTCGAGATCGACACCGCAGGGAAAACGACCGACATCCTGCGCGCCGCTGTCGAGCGCGGGATGAACCTTCGCCGCGCCTCGCAAGGCAGCGTCTCCATCTCGCTGGACGAGACGACCACGCGTGCCGACGTCCAGACCCTGTGGGACGTGTTCGCGACACGCGCGCAGCCTGGCGGCACGGCGCCCGAAGGAACGGATCACGCCGGTGCAAAGGAATCACGCTCGTCCTTTGCCCCGTTCGAGAATGGCGTTGCGTCGCTGATCCCGCCGCAGCTGATGCGCCGCAGTGCCTTCCTCACGCACCCGGTGTTCAACCGCCACCACTCCGAGACCGAGATGCTGCGCTTCATCCGCAGCCTGTCCGACAAGGACCTCGCGCTCGACCGCACGATGATCCCGCTCGGCTCGTGCACGATGAAGCTGAACGCCACCGCGGAGATGATCCCGATCAGCTGGCCCGAGTTCGCCGACATCCACCCGTTCGCACCGATCGAACAGCTCGCCGGTTACGAGACACTGCGCGAGCAGCTCGAAGCCTGGTTGTGCCAGGCCACCGGTTATGCCGGCGTGAGCCTGCAGCCCAATGCCGGCTCGCAGGGCGAGTACGCCGGGTTGCTGGCAATCCGCGCCTGGCATGAATCGCGCGGCGACACCGGTCGCACCGTCTGTCTGATCCCGGAGTCGGCGCACGGCACGAATCCGGCGAGCGCGCAAATGGCGGGCTTGCAGGTGGTC
>JBDSBD010000277.1:0-5261 GCA_039921765.1 Burkholderiaceae bacterium | reverse complement strand
CGTTGCGGCCGCGCGCGTCGAGGGCCGGACCGCCGCTCGACGCCGGCGAGCCGGTGGCATCGGATGGCCGGTGGGCCTGCGCATGCGTGGCTGGCAGCGCAATGCACAGCACGCGCATGTTCGGCTTGGCCGCAAGGAGCGCCAGCGCCTCGGGCGTGAAGCCGGGCGCAATCAGCACCTCGACGAACTGCTTGGCCACGAGCGCCACCGCCGCGGCGTCAAGCTCGCGGTTGAACGCGATGATGCCGCCGAAGGCCGAGGTCGGGTCGGTCCGGAAGGCTTTGGCGTAGGCGTCGGCCGGGCTCACACCGAGCGCGACACCGCAGGGGTTGGCATGCTTGACGATGACGCAGGCGGCCGGCGTCTCGAGCGGCCGCGCCGCGCCGCCGCCGTCCGCGCCGAAACTCTTCACGCACTCCCAGGCCGCGTCGGCGTCAGCGATGTTGTTGTACGAGAGCGCCTTGCCCTGCAACTGCGTGGCCGTGACGAGCGAGCCCGGTGCCGGGTCCAGGTCGCGATAGAACGCCGCGGTCTGGTGCGGATTCTCGCCGTAGCGCAGGTCCTGCAGTTTGACGAAGCGGGCGTTGGTCTGCGCGGGAAACTCGCTGCGTACCGGGGCACGCGCGGCGTCGGGCTCGACACCGGGTTGAAGCGACGCCAGGTAATCGCTGATCGCCGCGTCGTAGTTCGAGACCCGGTTGAAGGCGGCCACCGACAGCGCGAACTTGGTCTTCCGGCTCACCGCGCCACCCGCCTTCAGTTCGGCCAGTACCGGGGCGTACTGCGAGGCGTCGGTCAGCACCGCGACGTCCTGCCAGTTCTTCGCACCCGAGCGCAGCATCGCCGGGCCGCCGATGTCGATGTTCTCGATCGCATCGGCAAGCGTGCAGTCGGGCCGGGCCACCGTGGCCTCGAACGGGTACAGGTTGACGACGAGCAGCTCGATCGGCGTGATCGCGTGCGCGAGCAGCGCTGCCACGTGTTCGGGCCGGTCGCTGCGCGCCAGCAGGCCGCCGTGGATGGTCGGGTGCAGCGTCTTCACGCGGCCGTCGAGCATCTCCGGAAAACCGGTGTGGTCGGCGACTTCGGTGACGGGCAGGCCGGCCTCTGACAGCAGCTTGGCGGTGCCGCCGGTCGAGAGCAGCTTGATGCCCAGGGCGTGCAACGCGCGCGCGAAATCGAGCACGCCAGTCTTGTCGGAGACGGAAAGCAGGGCAGTGAGTTGGGTCATGGGGAGTGTGACAGGAGAGGCCAGGGGTTCACGCACCACGGTGCGTCGTGCACGGCGCTATTTGCGGATCAATTTGTGGTCAAGCAGCTTGCGGCGCAGGGTGTTGCGGTTGATGCCCAACCACTCGGCGGCGCGGCTCTGGTTGCCCTCGGCGTGGCGCATCACGACGTCGAGCAGCGGCTTCTCGACCACGCCGAGAATCATCTCGTACATCGCCGCCGGTTCCACGCCGCGCAAGTCCTTGAAGTAGAGCTCCAGGCTGTCACGAATGCATTCTTCGATGTGCTGTTTGGGTTTGCTCATGCTTGTTGGTCGATCAGGTCGTCGTTCGCCGCCGGTGCGCCCGCGGCCGGCAGCAATCGGTGCGTCTCGGCGAGCGCGTCGAACCACTCGGCCACTGCACGCAGTTGGGTGACGCAGTCGTCGAGCCGGTTCATCCGGGCGCGGAACGCCTCGCCGCCCGGCAAGGCGCGCACCGCCCAGCCGATGTGCTTGCGCGCGCTGCGCACGCCGCTGGCTTCGCCGTACAGGCCGTAGTGATCGTGCAGATGCTCGATCAGCCATTGCTTGGCCTGGCGTACCTCGGGCGGTGCCAGGTGCTCGCCGGTGGCGAGAAAGTGCGCAATCTCGCGGAAGATCCAGGGACGGCCCTGCGCGGCGCGCCCGATCATGATCGCGTCGGCGCCGGTGGCGGCAAGCACCGCGCGCGCCTTCTCGGGCGAGTCGATGTCGCCGTTGGCGACCACCGGAATCGAGAGCGCGGCTTTCACCGCGGCCACCGTGTCGTACTCGGCCAGGCCCTTGTAGCACTGTTCGCGAGTGCGGCCGTGCACCGTGACCATGGCGATGCCGCTTTCTTGCGCGGCGCGCGCCAGGCGCAGCGCGTTGCGCTCGGTGGCACACCAGCCGGTGCGCATCTTCAGCGTGACCGGCACGTGTTGCGGCGCGCAGGCCGCGACCACCGCGTCGATGATCGAAAGGGCCAGCGCCTCATCTTGCATCAGCGCCGAGCCGGCCCACTTGTTGCAGACCTTCTTGGCCGGGCAGCACATGTTGATGTCGATGATCTGGGCGCCGCGGTCGATGTTGTAGGCCGCCGCCTCGGCCATCATCTGCGCATCGGTGCCGGCGATCTGCACCGCGATCGGCGCGGCCTCGCCGTCGTGATCGGCGCGCCGGCTGGTCTTCAGGCTGGTCCAGAGGTCCTTGCGCGAGGTCACCATTTCGCTGACCACGTAGCCCGCGCCGAGGCGTCTGCACAGTTGTCGGAAGGGCCGGTCGGTCACACCCGCCATTGGCGCGGCGAAGAACCGGTTCGGCAGCGAAATGTGGCCGATGTGCATGGCGAAGAGGGAAACGGGTGCTGCTGAAAAAGGAGGCAGCAGTATAGCGGCGCGCTCATCGCCACCCGGTGCCGGTGGCCGCGCTGCGCGCTGTCGATAATCGGTGCCAGATGGAAATCTGGATCGATTCGTTGCTCGTCTGGCTGGCCTTGCCCAGGTTCGGGCTGAGCACGGTATTCGTCGTCGCATTCGTGTCGGCGACCTTGTTGCCGCTGGGCTCCGAGCCGGCGGTGTTCGGGCTGGTCAAGCTCAATCCTGGGTTGTTCTGGCCCGCGATTCTGGTGGCCACCGCCGGCAACACGCTTGGCGGCGCCTTCACCTGGTGGATGGGCTATGGCGCCGAGCGCGCTTACGAGCGCGCCTACGAGCGCGTCAAGCGCCAGCGCCCGCCCGATGCGCGTGCACTGCGTTGGCTGCGGCGTTTCGGCGCAAAGGCGTGTCTGCTGTCGTGGCTGCCGATCGTCGGCGACCCGCTGTGCGCGGTGGCGGGCTGGCTCAAGTTGCCGTTCTGGCCCTGTGTGGGCTATATGGCGATCGGCAAGCTGGCGCGCTACGTGACCCTCACGGCAGCCATGCTCTGGCTGTGGCCGGGGCCATTCACGCCGTGATCGGACGACAGCGTGCTCGGCTGCAAGCCGCCTCCGACGGGCCCGACTGAGCGGTCAATGGGTGGAGGCCGGGTCGCGCGAGAGCACCGGTGCTTCAGGCACTCTGCGACTCGGCGGATGGGTCGCGCCGTGCGTGTCGCTCAAGCCGCGCCGGGTTCGAGTTCGCGGCCCAGGTCGTCAAGCACTTCGTCAAGCCGCCGCAAGGCGGTGGCCAGCGTACCTGCACCCACGGTCGGCAAGCCGAGCAGGCGTTGGTGTGGATCGTCGAGCACGGCGTCGAGCAGGTGCAGGTTGTGCGCGGCGAGCTGGCGTCGCAAGACGCCGCGGCGCGTGCGCAGCAGGTGGCGGGTCTGCTGGTAAGCGTGTTCGGCGAGCGCGTGGCGCTGCGAATAGCCGAAGGTGTTGGCGAGAAACATGCGCGAATCCCGGTGGTCGGGCTCGAACAACAGAATCGTCGTCTTGGGGTGGCTGCGCTCGTAGCCCCTCATGCCGAGCTCCAGACGCGAGTGGATCAGCGTGCGAAAGGTCTGCGACAGCACGACCGGCAGCCCGCCGACGACGAGGCGGGGAATGCGCGCACCGGCCAGCGCCGCGGGCGCCTCGCGCGCATCGAAGGGCACCAGCGGATTCAGACAGATCAACAGGTCCAGTCAGTCGTCGAGCAGCACCGAGGCGTGCAACGTTTTCTTCAACGCCCCGTCCACATAGGGCCGTCGATCTCGACCGGTGGAAACAGGCCCGGCAGCGCTGAGCTGGCGCGCACCGCCTCTGAGATCGGCACGTGATCGAAGCCGGGCTGACCGAACGGCGCGCTTTCGCCGCTGTCCAGATCGGTGGCCACCAGCACCAGCTTGTGGCGCAGTTGGCAAAAGTCGTCGCTGCGCCCGAGCCCGGCGAACTGGCGCTGCAGGCGGGTCTCGATGGCGTGGTTCGAGAACAGGCCCGTCGGCAGCGTGCGGCCAAGGCCCTCGAGCGCGCGCGAAAGCGAGGCGCGCGTGAACGCGAAACGCAGTGCCGCTTCGGCCATCGCCGCCGGCAGCAGCGCCAGGCGCTGCGCCAGCTCGCGCCAGGCGGGGCGCAGCAGCAAAGCGGGCTCGAAGACGTCTTCGGCGGCGCCGGTGTTCTCGATGAAGCCGGCGCACAACTCGCGCGGGCTGATGCCGTTGGCCAGGGCGGCGGCGATGAAGCCCCCGGCCGAGACGCCGACATAGCCGTGGCACTCGGTGAAGTCGAGGCCATGGATTGCCTCGTCGAGCGCGCAGAGCGCGCCGATCTCGTAGATCGCGCCGAGTGGCCCGCCACCCGCCAGGGCCAGGCCGATGCGAGGCCGGGCTGAAGTCGGCCGGGTCATGAATCGCGCGGCTGCATCAGGGTGTGAAGGAGAGACCCGCGGCGCGCCGCTCCTGGTCGCCGACCCCGACTTCAGGCAGCCTTGCGGCTGGCGCTGCGCTTGGCAGCCGGTCGCGCGGCGGCGCTCGCGCTTTTCTTCGCGGCCGGCTTGCGTGCCGGAGCGGCGGTCCGGGAGAGCTTGGCAACTTTCGCGCTCAGCGCGTCGATGCGTGCGATCAGCGCCTCCACATCCTTGGCCGACGGCACACCGAGCTTGCTCAGGGCCCGCGCGGTGCGGTCCTCGAAGATGTTCTCGAGCTTGTCCCAGTGCAGTCCGGCCCTGGATTGAACGTCACCGGCCATGCTCGTCATCTTGCTGGTGACTTCGTTGATCCGCTCTTCGGCGGCCGACTGGGTCTTCTTTTGCAGCGACGAGCCCTCTTTCACGAGCGATTCGAACACCTTGCTGCCTTCGGCCTGAGCGCGCGAAAACGCACCCATGCCGGCGAGCCAGATCTGTTGCGCCGATTCCTTGACCTGGCCGGCGAGTGCGCTGTCGAGCAGGCGCGCCGATGAGGTGGCTTGCTTGTCGGCCATTTGCTTGAGTTTCTTGACCATGGGGTGTGTCCTGCTGAGTTGAATGGGGGGCGGCGCGCTCGTGTCGAGTGATCGCTCGAAGCACTATAGGAGTCTCTTCTGGGGAGCGCATCCTAATAATCGGGTGAGACGCATCGACGCGCTGCGGGTAAG
>JBDSBD010000276.1:0-6781 GCA_039921765.1 Burkholderiaceae bacterium | reverse complement strand
GGGGGGCGTGAAGAACGGATTTTCCTGCACCACGCCGCCGATCAGCGACAGCGGATGGGTGCGCAGCAAGTCCATCACCATCGCGCCGGAAAGCTTGGCGAGGTCGTAGACGCACACTGCCGGCTGGCGGTTGCGCGCCAGGACCTCGTTGACAGCGGCCTCGTAGGCGATCACGTCCTCCGCGCCCGGGATCTTTTCGAAGACCCAGTCCATGTTGCCCATGATCCGCAGGCGCGAGTAGCCGGCTTCGCGGCCGCTGCCGGTCAGGTGGTCGAGCGTCGCGAGCATCTTGTCCTTGTCGAACTCGCCCTTCTCGTCGAAATAGCCTTCGGGCCACGACAGGACCTGCAATTGCCCGCACTCCTCGCAGGCGCGCGCATCGATGCCCGAGTGGGTGAGGCGCTCGCGATGGTCGTCGCGTCGGGCCGGGTCGACGATATGGAGGTTCTTCTCGCCTTGCTCCATGCCTTGCTTGAAGAACGGAGCCAGCACCTCGTATTCCTCGTCGCGACTGTTGAAAAAGGCACACACGTGAAAGCTCTCGAGGGGCGTTCCGGCCAATGACAGTTCGTCCATGGTGATGATGATCTCCGTAAGTCTTCAGCGTGGATTCGCCGCAACGCGCAGTGTCGCAACAGGTCCGCGCGAACTGCATCGCAGGGCACCCGCAACCTGAGCGGCTGCGCGCGCGGCGACGAGGATCGATTATCACGGCGCGATCAGGCGGCCGACGCGTCGCGCGTTGCTGATTGAAGTGCAGGACAAGACCTACAGGGTCCGCTACAACCGCGATGCGGAAGCGGTCGATGCGCTCAGGCGGCACTGCCTCGGGCCTGTGACCGCAACCAGTCGTCCAACGTCGGCAAACCAACCGGCTTGACCATGTGCTCGTCGAAGCCGGCGTCCCGGGTTCGCTGCCGGTCGATGTCGCGTCCATAGCCGGTCAGCGCCACCAGTCTGACGTCGCGCCCATGCGGCAATGCGCGCATGCGCCGGGCCACTTCAAAACCATCCATCCCCGGCAGCCCGAGGTCCAGCAGCACGACCTCGGGCTGAAAGACCGCCAGCGCCTGCAGCGCGCCGGCACCCTCGGCGGCGGTGCGGGTCTGGTGGCCGAGCACGCGCAGCGATTCGGCCAGCACATCGGCGGCGTCGGCGTTGTCGTCCACCACCAGCACCCGGAAGCGGTGCGTGGCCGCGCCCTCAGGCCGCGGCGGCTCCCCGGGCAGGGGTTCGTGCGGCTGCGCGTCGAACGGCAATGCCACCGTGAACGCTGATCCACGCCCCTTGCCCTCGCTGCCGGCGTGCACCGTGCCACCATGTTCGCGCACGAGGTTCTTCACGATCGCGAGGCCGAGGCCGAGTCCGCCCTCGCGGCGGTCGATTTCCTGGCGCTCCTGCGAGAACATGTCTAACACGCGCGGCAACATCTCTGCGGAGATGCCGCGTCCGCTGTCGGTGACCACCAGTTCGATCCGGTCACCCACGCGCCGGCCGGTGACCGTGATGCTGCCGCCGGCATCGGTGTATTTGGCGGCGTTGGTCAGCAGGTTGGCCACCACCTGTGCGAGTCGCGCCGCGTCGCCATGCACCCGCAATCCGCGCGGTGTGTCCAGCGTCAGGGCATGTTGGCGGGCCTCGATCGCCGACCCGGTCATCTCGAGCGCCTTGGCCACGATGTCGGCCATGTCGACGTGTTCGCGCCTGAGCTGCACCTGGCCGCGCGTGATGCGCGACACATCGAGCAGGTCGTCGACCAGCGCGACCACATGCTTGACCTGGCGTTCGATGATGGTTCGTTCGCGTTCGCCGCCGGGCAGTGCGCGCAGGCGCATGATCTGCAGTGCGGTCACGATGGGGGCGAGTGGATTGCGCAATTCATGGCCGAGCATGGCCAGGAATTCGTCCTTGGCGCGGTTGGCGGCTTCGGCCTCACGCCGGGCCGTCGTCAGGTCGGTGACATCGAAGGCCACCACGGCGATGCCGCTGACCGCCTGTTGCGGGTCGAACAGCGGCTGGTAGGAAAAGTCGAAGAAACCTTCGTACGTGTGTCCGTCGTCGCGCCGCAGGGAGATGGCGACCGAACGCCCGACGAACGGTTCGCCCGAGCGGTAGACCCGGTCGAGCAGCTCGTAGATGCCCTGGCCGGCCAGTTCGGGAAGCGCGGCGCGTATCGCCTTGCCGACCACCGGCCGGTGATCCAGCAATTCGAGGTAGGCATGGTTGGCGAACTCGAACCGGTGTTCGGGACCGCTGAGCAGCGCCACACCGACCGGGGCGCTGGCGAATACGCTGGCCAGCCGCACGGCATGGGCCTGCTCCAGCGCGCGCAGCTTGAGGCGCACCAGTTGCGCTTCGACGCGCGCCACCAGTTCGCGCGCCGAAAACGGTTTGACGAGGTAGTCATCGGCGCCCGCCTGCAAACCGTCGATGCGGGCTTCCTCACCAGCCCGCGCCGACAACAGGATGACCGGAATGGCACGCGTGGCGTCGTGCTCGCGCAGAGCCGCCAGCAGCTCGAACCCGTCCAGGCCGGGCATCATCACGTCGCTGACGATCACATCCGGGAGCAACCGCTGCGCGGCGTCGAGCGCGGCCCTGCCGTCGCCCACGGTCTCGACGGTGAAGCGCGCCGAAAGCAGCCGGGTGAGGTACTCGCGCATGTCGGCGTTGTCGTCGGCGACCAGGACCCGGATCGAAACACCGTTGGGCGGCGCCGGCTGCGGGTCGGGCGGCGCGTCGCGGTCGGGCCCGGGTTCGGCCGGCAGCCAGCGCAGCGCCTCCTGCACATAAGACCGGGCGGCCGCCAGCGCCGACGGAGCCGCCGCCCTGGCGCCCGGCAGCGCTGCCGGCGCGGCGGCGCGCGGGGCATCGGCGATGCATTCCGGCGCCAGGTGCGCGACGCCGAGCGGCACGCGCACGGTGAATACCGTCCCTTGTCCGGGCTGGCTTGCGGCCTCGATGCTGCCGCCGTGGATCAACACCAGCTCGCGCACCAGCGCCAGGCCGATCCCCGAACCTTCAACCGTCCGCCCGCCCGGGTGGCCGATGCGATAGAAGCGGTCGAACACGTGTTCCAGATCCTGGGCTGCGATACCGGTGCCGGTGTCGCGCACCCGCAGTTCGGCGAATCCGCCGTCGCAACCGAGCTCGACCCGGATCTCGCCCTGCAGCGTGTACTTGAAGGCGTTGGACAGCAGATTGAGGACGATCGTCTCCCACATGGCGTGGTCCACATAAACCGGCTGCGCCAGCGGTGGGCAGTCGACGACGAGGGCGAGGCCGGCGCGCTCGGTGGCCGAGCGGAAGGCGCTGGCCAGATCGGCGCTGAGGCCGGCGAGGTCGGTCGGCTCGAAGCGCGCATTGATCCGGCCGGCCTCGATGCGCGAAAAGTCCAGCAGCGTGTTGACCAGCCTGAGCAGGCGCTCGGCATTGCGGTGCACCGCGGCGAGATCCTGGCCTTGCAACGAGCGCTCGGGCGAGGCCAGTGCTTCCGCCAGCGGACCGAGCATGAGCGTGAGCGGGGTCCGAAACTCGTGGCTCACGTTGCTGAAGAAAGCGGTCTTGGCCCGATCGAGCTCAGCCAGCGCTTCGGCGCGCGCCTTCGCATCCTCGAACGCCTGGGCGCCGGCGATGGCCGTGCCGATCTGGGACGCCACCATGCGCAGGAAGTCCTGATAGGCCTGATCCAGCAGCAGCCGCACGCTGGTGCCCAGCACCAGCACGCCGACCGGCTGCTCGGAACCCGCGTGCGTGATCGGCAGCACCAGGGTTCGGCCGACGGCCGGCGCGGCCGGGCTGGCCGGTCTGTTGGCGGTCGCCGCGGCGGGGGCGGCGCCGGCCTGCAGCAATGGCGTCGGTGTGGCGTGCAAGGCGGCGGCAAACGGCGCATCGTCGAGCCGGATCGTGAGTGGCGCCATGCCCGCTTCAGGCGCGGTGCCGGCGTGCGCGCACAGCGTGGCGCTCTGCCGGTCTGCGCTGGCGAGATAGATGCGAAAGAACGGCAGGTCGGCGCTATCGGCGCAGAGCACGGCAGCGGCGATGGTGCAGGCCTCGGACACCGTGCGTGCAGCGTGCGTGTCAACCGCCAGCCGCTGGGTGACTTTGAGGCGGCGCTCGCCAAGCACCCGTTGCGTGCTCTCGGTGACGGTGACCAGGACGCCCCCGACCTCGCCGCTCTCATCGCGGATCGGGCTGTACGAGAAGATGAAATAGCACTCCTCGGCGAAGCCATGGCGATCCATCGGCAGCATGAAATCGAACAGCGTGGTCGGCCGCCCCTCCATCACGCCCTCGAACATCGGGCCGATGACGTCCCAGACCTCGGCAAAGGTTTCGCGTGTGCTGCGCCCCATCGCGGACGGATGTTTGGTCGAGCCCAGGATCGAACGATAGCCGTCGTTGTAGAACTGGGTGAACTCGCGGCCCCAGGCGATGTACATCGGGAAACCGGTTTCCATCAGGATGCTCAGCGCAGTGCGCAGACTCTGCGGCCAGCGCTCGACCGGTCCGAGTGCGGTCTGGCGCCAGTCGATGCTGCGCATCAACTGACCCATCTCGCCACCGCCGGCCAGCACGGAGTCGGGACTGATTTTGCGGGTCATCGGGATGGACTCCTGCACTTGCACTGATGCAATCATCGCATCCTGCGCGCCGCGGCCGATCGGGCCGCTCCCCCGTGACCCGGGCACCGGCCAAGCGCATCCCGCAGCGCATGCGCCGAGCCTGCAGGTGGTGCGCAAACACACTCAGCCGGCGCTGGCACCGGCATCGCGGTTCAGCAGATGCTCGCGCACGTCGGCTGGCGCAGATCCCGCAGCGCGGGTCGCTTCCCTCACTGTTCAGGGTGGGCGCCGAAGCGCTCACATCAACAGGCCGCGCCGCTTTCGTCGCCGAGCCCCACCACGCTCGGCGCGGGCTGCGGGGTGCGCAGAGAGTCGGGCGTGGCGTCGGCGCGGGCTGGCGCAGTCGATCCGGATCGGGGAGGGTGTTTGGGGAGAGGCCGCTCCGCGGTCTTCAAGACACTGCATCCATCGTCGGCCGCGGCTGCGGCCGCTGGCGCGACGTTCACCGCCCCAGGCTCTGGCGCACCCTCTGCAACCGCTCCTTGGCGTCATCGGCCACCGCGCGGATCTCGGGCTTGTCGATCAGGTCGACCATCGTCTGCGGATCGATGAAGCCGACCGTGACATGGCCGTCGGATTCCTCGCGGACGACGACGTTGCACGGCAGCAGCAAGCCGATGTCGGGCTCGGCCTGGAGCGCCTTGTGCGCGAGCGCGGGGTTGCACGCGCCGAGGATGCGATAGGGCCGCACCTGCTCGCCGAGCTTGGCTTTCAGCGTGGCCTGGACGTCGATGTCGCTGAGCACTCCGAAGCCTTCGGCCTTCAACGCTTCGGTCACCTTGGTGACGGCATCGTCGAAGGGCAGATCCAGCGAGGTATGAAATCCGTACATGACAAGCTCCTTGGGTAGGGTGAATGAAAAAAAAGGGTCGCGTTCCCAGACCGCAGCGCGGCGCGGCAGACGCGCCCAGGCTGTGCCGGGCTGCCACCGACTCGCGACAGCTCGTCGATGGAGTGGCCCCTCGGCTCTCTGTCACTCTCCATCATGAGGCACAGGATCAGCCCTTGGCAGCGCTTGCCAAAGCCGCCCTTCGGCTGCAAGGGCCGGCCGAACAGCTGGGTTCGCGCGCGCAGCGCTTCGCCGCTCAGCGGATCATGGGCGCGCAGGTTGGGGTCGGATCACCGGCTGAGGTGCGCTCGACACAAGCTTGGCGCAGGTCCAACCCAGCACCGCCCCGAAGATGAGGTGCAGCACCCGTGTCATCAGCGGCGCCATGATGCCCAGCGACATGCCGAACAAGCCCGCACCGGCCATCGGCATCAGTGGCGTCGCCAGCCACCCGACCAGGCCAGCGCCGATTCCCGCGACGGTCATGCTGGCGCCGACCCGACGGTGGACCAGCGCCATCACGACCCCGTATCCAACCACGCCGATCATGAAATGCACCGCCCAGCCCAGCCCAGCCCACCGCAGCGCTGCCGCGCCTGCCCAGCATGCCGGCGATCATCTTCGGCAGATCCAGCGCCGGCATCACGCCCATCGCCGTCTTCATCACCATCAGCAGCGACAGCACCACGGTGGCAGCCAATCCGGCCAGCAGGCCTTTTCCGAGCGTCGACATGTCGAATCCTTCCATGGATTGAGTTGCGACGCGCCGTGCCGCGCCATCCGAATGCGGCCCAACGCTGCACGGGTCCGTCATGACGCCAATGTCGAACAGAACGGGGAAAGTCAGTGTCAGCCTACGGTCGATAGGCCTGTAGGCGAAGACGCCGCCACGGGGTCGGGGGCGAGCGGTCCTGACGGTCGGCACGGGTGTGGCGGTGCAGCGCCATCTCGCGTCGCCGCCGTGAGGGGGCATGCCCTGCTGCATCGGCACTGGCAACGGTGTGCTCCCCATCGCCAACCGAACGTTTCCGCCGCTGCTCTTCGCGGCGCCCGCAAACGGCTGCTGTTGGTGCCCGCACATCTGGCGCAAGCCTTGGCGCCGGTGGAGGGCCGGCTCGGTGTGGGCCGCATGGGCGTCGGTACGAGGTAGTTATGGTCGGGAATCGGGTGGCCGGGCGCGGCGGCCTGGTTGGGGCTGTCTGTAGGGCCGCCGGCCGATGCGGTGCATCGGCTGGCCTGCCTGATTACCCATTCATACTAAGTTGCATTCAAAGATATAGAAGTTATCCAAGCGAGCCCGATCATTGATTGGGTTCGCTGGGGATCG
>JBDSBD010000275.1:0-2874 GCA_039921765.1 Burkholderiaceae bacterium | reverse complement strand
AGGTGCTGGGCGCGGCGCTGTATCGCGCGATCGAGGCGGTGTCCGAAGGGGCCGAGACGCGCAAGCTGTTGGCGCGCGAGCTGGGGCAGGCCATGGCCAAGGCGATGCCGGCCTGTTACGCCCACATCCTGAATGACCTGCAGGGTCGTGGCGTGCGGCCGGTCTCGTTCACGGTTCGCACGGTCGAAGGACCCGGCAACCAGCTTCCCGGATTCAGTTCCGGCTACGGCACGCTGAGCTCGACACGCAGCCAGCACGGCGACCTCGACACCCGGCAGGGCAGCGACCCCGACACGGGCCGCAGCTATTCGCCGCGCACGGCCCATTCCACACGCACCATGCCGAACGCGACATCGCCATCGACATTGAGCGGCCCATCCAGCCACTCCGGTACGGCGTCGTCGTACCGCGCGCTCGCCGCGTCGCAGGCCGCCGACGCGCAGCTGATGGCCTTGCTGCGCCGTCTGACCGCCATTGCCAGCCGTCCCGGCGAGCTCGACGCGCTGCAGCGCCCGTCGGGCCGAGGAACATTCCCGAGCAGCGCGGCGCACGCCCAGACCGGCGGCGCAGGCGCGACGGGTTACGCCGAGGGCGGACTGCCGACGGGCGTTGACGCCTACGCCGACGGGCTGACCGGCCTGATGGCCGTGAACTTGATCCGCGCCCACCGCGAGGAGCTGATGCAGGCTTCGAGCGGCAAGCTCGATCACATGGTGATCGACGTCGTCGGCAGCCTGTTCGACCAGATCCTCTCGGACACCCGGGTGCCGCCGCAGATGGCGCGCCAGATCGCCCGCCTGCAGTTGCCGGTGCTGCGCGTCGCGCTCAACGATTCGACCTTCTTCTCGTCGCGCCGCCATCCGGTGCGCCGCTTCGTCAACCGCATTGCCTCGCTGGCCTGTGCGTTCGACGACTTCGACGACGGTCCCGGCAAGCCGTTCCTCGCGCGGGTGCGCGAGCTGGTCGAGGAGATCGTCGAAGGCGACTTCGACCAGATCGAGTTGTATGCAAGCAAGCTCGCCGCGCTCGAGAGTTTCATTGCCGAGCAGACCCACGGCGAGGTACAACAAAACGGTGCGGCCGCAACCCTGGGCGCCAAGGAGTCGGAGCTGCGGCTGCAGCAGCGCTACATGCTGCAATTGCAGGGCGCGCTCAAACCGGTGGCGTTGCCGCCCTACCTGCGCGACTTCCTGGCGCAGGTCTGGAGCCAGGCGCTGGTGCTCGCGGTGACACGCGACGGGGCGCAATCGGATCGCGCGAAGCGCTACCGCCGGGTCGGCTGCGATCTGGTGATGAGCGTGCAGCCCAAGGGCTCGCCGACTTTGCGCAAACGCTTCCTGATGCAGCTGCCTCCGCTGATGAAGGATCTGAATGAAGGCCTGCGCCTGATCGGCTGGCCCGCGGCCGCGCAGCGCGAATTCTTCGGCCAGCTGCTGCCGGCGCACGCCGAGTCGCTGAAGGGCGCGGCGATGAGCGAGCTCGACCACAACCTGATGGTCAAGCAGCTCGAATCGGTGTTCGCCATTCCGGTGCCGGGCACCGAATCGCTGTCGATGGCCGATGAGGTCCCCGAGGTCGACGAGGGCGTGCTCGCACAGCGCTTCACGCCCGAAGAGGTGCAGCGCGTCGGCCTGATCGAGGAAAGCGCGGTCGATTGGTCGGGCCAGATCGATGTCGATCTGAGCGCAGGCGAGAGCACGGTCGACAGCGCGGGCGACAGCACCGATTCCGCCTCGCTCGACCTGGGGCTGGGGCTGGATCTGAACCTCGATCTGGCCAACAAGGAACCGCCCGAACCCTCGCGTGGCCCGCAGCTGATGGAGCACATCAAACTCGGCTTCGCCTATCAGATGCACTTGAAGGACGAGTGGCAGAAGGTGCGCCTGGCGCATGTGAGCGCAGGGCGTGGGTTCTTTGTCTTCACGCGCGGCAAAAAGCATCAGGAAACCATCTCGATGACGGCGCGCATGCTCACGCGCATGTGCGACACCGGCCGGCTGCGTGCCTTCGAGAATGCCTACCTGATGGAGCGCGCCACCCAGCGCGCCCGCAAGCAGCTCGCCGCGCTCAAGGCGCCGAGTCGGTAGGCCGCGAAGCGAAGGGCGAGGGGCCCCCTCCAGGGGGATCGACCAGCGCAGCGGCCGGCGAGGACCGTGGGCTCAATGCCCACGGTTCGAGTACGCACCGCTCAAGCGCTGCGAGAACCGAAAGCCCCACGGGGCCACAAAGGGACCCTTGGTGGATCGACCAGCGCAGCGACCGGCGAGGACCGCGGGCTCAATCCCCACGGGTCAAGTACGTGCCGCTCAATTCCCGTGCCATCCGCAGTGCGGCCCGCAGGCTCGACGGGTCGGCACGGCCAGTGCCGGCGATGTCGAACGCGGTACCGTGGTCGGGGCTGGTGCGCACGAACGGCAGGCCTAGCGTGACGTTCACGCCGTGCTCGACGCCGAGGTACTTGACCGGGATCAGACCATGATCGTGCGTCATCGCGACCACGATGTCGAACTCACCCGGATGGCCCGGCGCGTTGCGCGCGCGCATGAACACCGTGTCCGGCGCGAACGGCCCGAGGGCATTGATGCCCTCGGCGCGCGCGGCTTGCACCGCCGGCGCGATGATGCGCAATTCTTCATCGCCGAAGAGACCCCCCTCGCCGGCGTGCGGGTTCAGGCCGGCCACCGCGATGCGAGGCGCCGCCATGCCCCAGCGCGCGGCGCTCGCGTGCGCAATGCGGATCGTCTGCAGCACCGCGTCGAAGGTCACCGCGTCGATCGCGCGCCGCAGCGACAGGTGGATCGTCACCAGCACCGTGCACAGTTCGTCATTGGCCAGCATCATGCGCACCGGCGGGGGCTCGCGGCCCGGCGCGCA
>JBDSBD010000274.1:0-12081 GCA_039921765.1 Burkholderiaceae bacterium | reverse complement strand
AGTCCGCCGGCAATCAGGCGCCGATCGATGGTGGTGTTGGTGGGAATCTCCATGTGGTCGCCCGACCACGATGTGGCGCGGCGCCGGGCCATTGCAAAGGCGGGCAGCCCGATCGCGATCGCGCCGCCCATCACGAGCGCCAGGCTCGGGTCCCAGGGGCCGAAGATGTCGAGAAAAGCCTTGATCTTGGCCGGATCGGTCATACCGCTGGCGATCAGACCGAGGCCGAAGACGAGGCCGCTGCCGAGTGCGATCAGGTTGCGCATCAACGTCCTTTCAGAACACGTGGCGAAGCACGAACACCGCGACAACGCCGGCGCCGATGAAGGCCAGCACGTTGACCAGCGAACGCAGCGACAGCCGGCTCAGGCCGCACACGCCATGGCCGCTGGTGCAGCCGTTGCCCATGCGCACGCCGACGCCGACCAACAGCCCGGCGACCACGAGGCCGACCGCTCCGATGTCGACCGTGGACATCGGCAACGGCGCGAACAGACGCCAGAGCCAGGGCGCGCCCAGCAGCCCGGCGAGGAACAGCAGCCGGGTGCGCTCGTGGGTCAGGCTCGTGCGGGAAATCAGCGCGCGCAGCGGGCTGGCGACGATGCCCGCAATGCCGGCCACGCGGCCGATGCCGAGCACGTAGAGCGCGGTGGCCAGACCGATCATCAGGCCGCCGGCAAGTGCGCTCCAGGGCGTGAACAGATCCCAGTCGATGGTCATTCGAGGGTGTCCTTCGTGGTGGTTTGAAATGGGCGCTTGGATGGGCACAGACCGGAATGGCGCGCGGGGCACTCCGATGCGGCGGGGCGCGACCGGCAGGCTGGCGTGGCCACCGTGGTGGCGCGGACCCAACGGCTGACAGCGAGACGAAGCCGCTCGACGCCTTCGAGTCTACGACTTCCGTCCGCGCCGTGGGCCTGCAGGGGCGTGCGCCATGGCGGGCCGGCGCGCTACCTGAAAAGGTACGCCAGGCGGGCGTTGGTGCGCGGAATCCAGTACCAGAGCAACGCGGCGGCGGCCAGGCCGAGCAGCCCGCTGGACCAGATGCCGGCGGCCAGCGAGACGATCGCCGTCACCGCCGACAGCAGCGCCGGGCCGGCGGTCGAGCCGATATCGGAGAGCAGCCGCCAGATGCCCAGGAAATGCGCGCGGCCGCGCGGCGGCGAATAGTCCGCGCCCAGGGTCATGATCAGGCCCGAACCGAGGCCGTTGCCGAAGCCGATCAGCAGCGAGGCCAGCAACAGGGTCGTTGCGCCATGAGTGAAGGGCGTGAGCAACAACGCCACGCCCATGATCACCATCGAGGGCACCGCCACCCAGTTGCGGCCCTTGCGATCCATCAGCTTGCCGGCCGGGTAGAACACCAGCATGTCGATCGCACCCGACAGGCCGTAGATCAGCGAGGTCACGGCCGCGTTCAGTCCGATCGTTTCGGCCCACAGCGGAATCACGACCTGCCTCGACGCGCGCACCGCGCTGATCAGCATCACGCCGACGCCGATGGTCAGAAAGGTCGTCATGTGCCCGACCGCGATGGCGCGGATCGTCGGCGCCGCCAGCGGCGTGGCCGCGGTGACGTGGCCCACGACCGCACCCGGACCCGCGCTCGTCACCGCATCGCCTGTATCGGTCACTGTGGCGTCCGGCAGATCGGGCAGCGTGTAGGCCAGCGCCGCAGCCACCAACAAGGCCGCCACGCCGACCGCGTACGCGCCGGCCAGGCCGCTCGCATGAATCAGTGCGGCGCCCAGGAACGGGCCGATGAACAGACCGATGCGCATGACCCCGCCCAGGGTCGAGAGCGCGCGGGCGCGAAAGTGCATCGGCACCGCCTCGGTCAGGTAGGTCTGGCGCGCCAGACCGAAGACGGCGGCAGCCATGCCGACCATGAAGATGCCGATCGCGAAGACCCAGAGCCGGGACGCCAGCAGGCAGACCGCCATCGCGAGTGCGCCCCACAGGGCCGCGCCGACGATTGCCCGGCGCTCGCCGAAGCGCGCGGTGATGAGCGACGCCGGGACGTTGCTCAGCAGCGAGCCGACGCCGATCAGCGTGACGACCAGGGCCGCCATCGCGAGCGAGCCTCCCAGGACGCGCACGCTCAGCGCCACCACCGGCAGGATCGCACCCTCGCCGAGCCCGAACAGCAGCGAGGGGCCGAAGACCGGAACGGCGATCTTCTTCAGGCTGAACGGCGCGGGGCTCACCAAGCTACTGTAGCCGGGCGGGCCGCTTCGACATCAACGTGCCGGGCGGTGCTGCAGAGGGCTCGGCATCGAGGGTTGGGGTGGGCTCCTGGATTGGCCGCTGCGGCGTGCTCGCGATGGCACGCCCCGCGAGGTTTTTCGGGTTGGCCGTCCAGTTGCAGCGGTCAGCGCGGATCGGGCTGCAGTTTCCACTTGCCATCTTCGATGCGGACCAGCACCTGGCTGCGCCGGTCGACGCCGTTGTGATCCTTGGGTGTCATGTTGTAGACGCCTTCGGCGCCGACGAACTCGTGCAGGCCCTCGATGGCGTCGCGCAGCGCCGAGCGGAACTCCGGGGTGCCGGGCTTGGCCTTCTTCAGCGCCTCGCGGGACGCTCCTTCGACGATCAGCATCGCGTCCCAGGCGGTGGCGCCGAACAGGGAGCGCGAGCCGGCCCCGTGCTTGGCCTCGAAGCGTTGAACGTAGTCGAGCGCGGGCTTGCGGATCGGGTTGCTTGCGGCCAGTTGCTCCGGCACCAAGGCGGGGGCCACCGTCATGTAGCTGCCTTCGAGCGACTTGCCTCCGATGCGCAGGTAGTCGTTGTTGGCCACGCCTTGGGTCTGGTAGACGAGGCCCTTGTAGCCGCGGTTGGCCAGTTCGATCTGCGGCAGCGCGCCGGGCGTGCCCGAGGCGAAGATGTACACCGCGTCGGGGTTCGTGGCCATGATCTTCAGGACCTGGGCCGTCACGCCCTGGTCGTTCGCGTTGTAGCGCTCGCTCGTGGTGATCTTCACGCCACGTTCCTTGGCAATCGGCTCGAACTGCTTCAGGAAGCCTTCGCCGTAGCTGGTGGCGAAACCGATGGTCGCCATGGTTTTGCCCTTGTTCTGCAGAAAGTGGTCGAGCACGAGGTTGATCGCGATCGGCTCGGTCGGCGAGAGCTTGAACGCCCAGCGTCGCGGCCCGTCCTGCGGCAGCACGATGGCGCCGCCTCCCGCCAGCGACACGATCGGCACGCCCGCATTGCCGGCGACCTCGACCGCCGCCAACGACGTCGGGGTGACGGAGGGGCCGATGATCACATCGACCTTGTCTTCGGTGATCAACCTGGCCGTGTTCTTGGCCGCCGCCGTCGTGTCGCTGGCGTCGTTCAGGACCGTGAAGCGCACCTTCTGCCCGGCCATCTCGGCCGGCCACATGAGCACGGTCTGCTGTTCGGGAATGCCGAGCGACGCGGCCGGCCCGGTGGTCGAGAGAATCACGCCGACGTGGATTTCAGCCAGCGCGCTCGACGCGGCCCAGGACAATGCTGTCCCGACGACGAGTGAGGCGGCAATCCGCCGCAGGCCCGGACGGGCGGGTGGTGTCGAGAGGTTCATCCGTGTCTCCTTGAAGTACGGGCGGCTGCGCCGGGGAAAGCCCGACGTGTCCGCATGGCTTCGGCAGACTATCCTGAGTCCGGGGTGCGGGCTGTCCTCCACGCAGAGGACCGTTCGGCCTTCAGGAAATCGCCATGGAAGTACGCTGCCTCGAACCGACCACCGCCGTTGCGCCCATCATGCGGGCCGACGCGGCGTTTGCCGTGGCCGGCATGATCGGCAACATTGGCGACCGATCCTTCGGACAGTGCGCCATCGAGCAGCTCAACCGGCTGCTGCCGCTCGACTGGTGGACGGTGTATCGGATGTTCGACGACGCGCCGCCGCGCCTGCACGCCGGCGGCCACCTGCACGCGGACGACTGCGTGGCCGACTCCTTCGGCGCCTACCGCGGCGGCCTTTATCGGCGCGATCGGATCTTCGCGCTGGCGCGCGAGCAAGTGGCCGACGGCGCCGCGGTGATGACCTATCTGCGCGCCACCGAAATGCAGCCAGAGCATCGGCAACGCATCTACACCCGCCACGGCCTGTCCGAGCGGCTGTCGTTGCTGGCCTGTGACGAGGGCGGTGGCATGCTGAGCGTGAACCTCTACCGGCATGTGGACCAGCCTTTCATCTCGGACGATGAGCGTGAGCTGTTTCTGCAGATCGGCCCGGTGCTGCTGGCCTGCGTGTCGCGCCACCTCGCGCTGGCGCCGGCCGGCGGTGTGGACAATG
The DNA here is from genome assembly GCA_039921765.1 of Burkholderiaceae bacterium. Taxonomy (GTDB): domain Bacteria; phylum Pseudomonadota; class Gammaproteobacteria; order Burkholderiales; family Burkholderiaceae_C; genus JBDSBD01. The sequence continues at coordinate 7,799 of JBDSBD010000274.1, read as the reverse complement.
TGCTGGGGGCCCTGCCGCGGCGTGAGCGCGAGGTCTGCCAGCGCCTGCTGCGCGGCTGGACGCACGACGGCATTGCCGCCGACTTGAAGCTCGCGCCCACCACCGTGAAAACCTACCGCGACCGGGCCTTCGAGCGCCTGGGCATCCACCATCGAAACGAATTGTTCGCGCTCGTGATGAGCGAGGCAGGCGTACCGATCTGAGGTCGGCCTGCGACGAGCCGAGTCCTCGTCGTGGAGGACAGACGGCAGCCGCGCCGCGGCTTACCGTGCAACCGTCACCTTCACGCTTCGCAGGTTCGCCATGTTCGTTCGCAACTGCTGGTATGTCATCGCGTGGGATCACGAGATCGCCAACGACGCGCTGTTCACGCGCACCGTGCTGAATGAGGCCATCCTGCTCTTTCGCACCCAGGACGGGCGCGTCGTCGCGCTGCGCGACCGCTGCTGCCACCGGCTCGCGCCGCTGTCCAAGGGCCGCAAGGAAGACGACGGCGTGCGCTGCGGCTACCACGGCCTGCTGTTCAACGCGGACGGCCGCTGCATCGAGATCCCCGGCTCGAACAGCGTGCCGGACAAGGCGCGGGTGCAGACCTACCCCGTCGAGGTGAAGAACAAGTGGGTGTTCGTTTGGATGGGCGAGCCCGACCAGGCCGACGCCGCCTTGTTGCCGGACAACTTCTCGTGCGACGACCCGGAGTGGGACAACATCCCGGGCTACCTGCACTACGACACGCCTCAGCCCCTCGTGTGCGACAACCTGCTCGATTTCTCGCACCTGAGCTACGTGCACGAGAAGACGCTTGGCGGCTCGCCTGCCATTGCGCAGGCGCGTCCGACCATCGAGACCGTGCCGCACGGCTTGCGCCTCACGCGCCGGATTCACGACGTGCCGGCGCCACCGTACTACCGCACGCTGCGTGAGTTCGACGGCAACGTCGACCGCTGGTTCATCTACGACTTCCTGCTGCCGGGCACCTTGTTGATGCACTCGGGCGGGCGACCGATCGCTGACGCCGAGGACGACATGCGGCGCGCGGTGCGCCTGCACAGCTGCCAGACCGTGACCCCCGAAACCGACACCTCCACGCACTACTTCTTCCAGCAGTCACGCCGCATGGAGGATGGCGATCGTCGCATGACGGAAGGGCTCTACAAGATGCTGCTGGTCGCGTTCCAGGAAGACCGCGACATGATCAGCGCGCAAAGCGCGGCCATCGACGCCGATCCCGAGGCGCCGATGCTCCCGCTCGCCATGGACGCGGCGGTGGTGCGATTTCGTCGGCTCGTGGCAGAGCGCGTCGCGGCGGAGCAGGCCGGGGCCAACGCGCAGCAGGTGCGGCGCAAGCACGTCGAACCTGCCTGAGTCGGGCCGTCGTTGGCGGCTTCGAAAAATCGCGGCTCTCGGCGCCGGCCAGGTCGGCGTCGATAGCGCTGCGCAGCCTCCCGGTCAAGTCAGGCGCCGGAGCCCCGCTCACTCCAGCAGGCGCAGCTTCACGCTGCGGCCCTTGACCTTGGCCGTCGACAGGCGCCGCACGACCTCGTGCGCGATATCGGCCTGCACCGCCACGTAGGTGGAGTAGTCGTTGACGTTGATCTTGCCGATCTGCGCGCCCGCATAGCCCAGGTCCTTGGTGAGTGCGCCCAGCACGTCGCCGGCGCGGATCTTCTCTTTGCGCCCGCCCAGGATCTGCAGCGTCTGCATCGGCGGGCGCAGCGGGTCGGTCCGGGTGCTGCGCAGCTCGCCAAGTGGTTGCCACTCGGACGTGAAGCCGAGCGCCAGCTCGATCACCCCGACCCGGCCCATCTCGTCCATGCTCGCCAGGCTGAAGGCCCAGCCGTCCTCGTCGACGCGCCCGGTGCGACCGATGCGGTGGGTGTGGGTGGCCGCGTCGGGCGTGATGTCCACGTTGATCACCGCTTCGAGCTGATTGATGTCCAGGCCGCGCGCGGCAATGTCGGTGGCCACCAGCACGCTGCAGCTGCGGTTGCCGAAACGCACCATCACCTGGTCGCGCTCGCGCTGGTCCAGGTCGCCGTGCAGCTCGACCGCGGCGAAACCCTGAGCCTGCAGCACCTGCACGAGCTCGCGGCAGCGCTGCTTGGTGTTGCAAAAGGCCAGCGTGCTGACCGGGCGGTAGTGGTTGAGCAGCAGCGACACGGCGTGCAGCCGCTCGTCGTCGCGCACCTCGTAGAAGCGCTGGCGAATCTTGGCGGCGTCGTGCTGCGCGAGCAGCTTCACCTCCCGGGGCTCGCGCATGAAGGCGGCGGCGAGCTTGGTGATGCCTTCCGGGTAGGTGGCCGAAAACAGCAGCGTCTGGCGCTGCTTCGGGCACTGTCTGGCGACCGTGGCGATGTCGTCGAAGAACCCCATGTCGAGCATGCGATCGGCCTCGTCGAGCACCAGGGTGTTCAGATTGCCGAGTTGCAGGCTGCCGCGTGCCAGGTGGTCCATGATGCGCCCCGGCGTGCCCACCACGATATGCGCGCCGTGCTCCAGGCTGGCGAGCTGCGGGCGCATCGTGCTGCCGCCGCACAAAGTGAGCACCTTGATGTCATCCTCGGCGCGCGCCAGGCGCCGCACTTCCAGGGTGACCTGCTCGGCCAGCTCGCGCGTCGGGCACAGCACCAGGGCCTGCACCGCGAAGCGCCGCGGGTTCAGCCCGGTGCTCAAGCGTGGGTCCAGTCTTGCCAGCAGCGCCAGCGCGAAGGCGGCGGTCTTGCCGCTGCCGGTCTTGGCCTGGGCGATCAGATCGTGCCCGGCCAGCGCGAGTGGCAGGCTCGCCGCCTGGATGGGCGTCATGCCGAGGTAGCCCAGCCGCTCCAGGTTCGCCAAGGTGGCGGGCGGCAACGGCAGGCTGCCAAAGGACGCGTTGGCGCGGACGACGAAAGTCGGCGAGAGATCGGCCGGCATAGCCGCAGGCTTGGGAAGGGTGCTCATGCGTGATTATCGGGAGCCAGCGGTTAGAGTTCCGGGCTGAGCCGCACCGGCCTGCCCGGCCTGCATCTTCTGCCCCCACCGCGTTGATCCGCCCGCGCCTGCGCCTGGGACCGCCCCTCCTGCCCCAGCGCGCCACCGCAGCCCCGCCATGAAACCACCCAAGCGACTCCAAACCCTGATCGACGAAGGCCTGATCGACACGGTCGTGCGCCAGTTGATGAGCGGCAAGGAAGCGATGGTGTACGTGGTGCGCTGCTGGGACGAAACGCGCTGCGCCAAGGTCTACAAGGAAGCCACGAATCGCAGCTTCCGCCAGGCCGTGGACTACACCGAGAACCGCAAGGTCAAGAACACGCGCCAGGCACGCGCGATGGCCAAGGGCACGCGTTTTGGCCGCGAGGCGCAGGAGGCGGCATGGCAAAGCGCCGAGGTCGACGCGCTCTACCGTCTCGCGGCAGCGGGCGTGCGCGTGCCCCGGCCGCACAACTTCTTCGAGGGCGTGCTGCTGATGGAGCTGGTGGTTGACGCCCACGGCGACGCCGCCCCGCGCCTGAACGATGTGGCGTTCACGCCCGAGCAGGCGCGCGCCCACCACGCGAGCCTGCTCGTCGAGGTGGTGCGCATGCTGGGCGCCGGCGTCGTGCACGGCGATCTGTCGGAGTTCAACATCCTGCTGGCGGCGGACGGTCCGGTGATCATCGACCTGCCGCAGGCGGTGGACGCGGCCGGCAACAACCACGCCCAGCGCATGCTGCTGCGCGACGTGGCCAACCTGCGCGGCTTCTTCGGCCAGTTCGCGCCGGAACTGCTGCGCACCGAGTTCGGCGCCGAGATCTGGGATCTGTATCGGCGCGGGGTGCTGAGCACCGAGACGGCGCTCACCGGCCGCTTCGAGCGCAAGGGTGGGGCGGTGGATGTGGTCGGTGTGCTGCGCGAGATCGACGACGCGCGCGCCGAGGAGGCGGCGCGCCTGCTGCGCGTCGGCTAGATTTCGATGCGGCACGCGCGACCGATGGCAGCGCTGAAGTACCTGTCGGGTTACGCGCCCGAGTTGCTGGCCCAGGCCAGCGAGCTGATCGCGCAGGGTCGCCTGGGCGAGAGCTTGCGCCGGCGCTACCCGGAGGCGCACGAGGTGCGCAGCGACCCGGCGCTGTACGACTACGTCGCTGCGCTCAAGAGCCGCTTCCTGCGCAACGCCCCGGCTCTTGCCAAGGTGGCCTACGACCCGCGGCTGCACGTCGTGCAGAACGCCTTGGGCACCCACACCAGCGTGTCCAGGGTGCAGGGCGGCAAGCTCAAGGCCAAGCGCGAGATCCGCGTGGCGAGCCTGTTCAGGCAGGCCCCGGCGCCGTTCCTGAGGATGATCGTGGTGCATGAGCTCGCCCACCTGAAGGAGCGCGCGCACGACAAGCCGTTCTACGCGCTGTGCGTGCACATGGAGCCGGCCTATCACCAGCTCGAGTTCGACCTGCGGCTGTGGCTGACGGCGCGCGAGGTTGAAGGCTCCGTCGCAGACTGACAGGCGTGGCGATGCGCCGCGACCCCGGTGCCGCGGCCGACCGCGCCGTGTGCGGCGCTTATCGACCGGTCGCTTGCGCCGGGTGACGCCGCCGATCCAGCACCCGCTTCCTGAACTGATGGACGAGGCTGTAGCGGCCGGGCACCGGCGGAGGAAGGGCGAGACGCCAGGGTCGGCCGCCGATCAGGTGGTGGTCCAGCATGCGGTGCATCAGCGCGAGCTGGAGCGGCCCGACCAGCGTCTGCGACGAAGCCAGCTGCGCCAGCGCCGCCGTCGGCAGTGGCGCGACGCCGTAGCGCGGCAAGTAGGTCACCATGGCATGCAGCGACGCCCGGGCCATGTCGTTGTCCAGCCATGCCGCCATGCCGCGCCAGTCCAACGCGCGCCCCGACGCTGCGAGCAGGTAGACCGCGTCGAACAGCGAGGCCAGGAAACTCGGATGCACCTTGCACAGCGTCAGGTCGTTGCACCACGAAGACGCGATGTAGGCAAGTTGCAGCTCCGGCGTGAGCCGCTGAACCGGCCGACCGTGATAGTGCGAGCCGATCGAATGCAATGCCACGTTGGTTGCACCGAACAGCGTGCCGGTGCGCAGGGCCGAGTCGGCGGGGAACAAGGCGGTGTGAAGCTCGACGAGTGTGCGCCGACCGGAGTGACGCAGCGGGACGCCGTGGTGGTGGCCCGCGATCGCCGGACCGTCGAGCCGATGGTAGCCGCGCGCCAGCAGCGTGGCCTCCACCGGCGCGTAGGCTGCGGCCGGAATCAGAATGTCGATATCGCCCATCGGTCGCAGATGCGCTTCGGGATAGAGCTGCTCGCTGACCGAGATGCCCTTCAGCAAGGTCGCGCGCACCGGCAGGGCTTCGCAGGCGTCGAGAACCTCGAGCGTGGTGTCGGTCAGGTTGCCATGCCGGACCCGAGCCGTGAGGTCGGCGGCCAGCAGGGCCTCGCGCCAAGCCGGCGGAACGATGTCGGCGCAGTCCCGTAGGGCGCGGTGGAGCAAGGGGCCGAGCCCGCCCTCGAGGACCCACCGAAACTGGCGCGCGTCGCCGCCCTCGGGACGCCAGGCGAAGGCCGGGCTGCGGGGAAGCAGCGGCGCGCCAGTCGCTGCGAAGGCCAGGAGCTGGCCGACCAGCGGCAACCGCGAGCCCGGCTCAGGTCCGCCGCGTGCGTGATAGGGTTCCGGTGCCGTCATGCTCAACCGCGCTCAGGATGTACCTTGAGTTCGTCACGCGCAGCCGGTTCGGGCCACCGGTCGCACCGGGTGGCGACCGCAACGGTCTGCGACTGTTCTTGCAGAGGATCGCCGCATGTCTTCGCCAACGCCGGAAAGGCGCATTGTGATGAATACCGCCATTCAGCGTGACGAGGCGGTCATGGTTCGCGAGATCGACGGCGAGATCGTGGTGCTCGACACCCGCGCCAACCAGGTTCATCAGCTCAATCGGACCGCCAGCTTCATCTGGCGGATGTGCGCGCCGGGAACCACGCCGCAAGCCATGGCCTCGGCACTCGCTGCCGAATTCGCGGTGGACGAGGCGACCGCCCTCGACGATGTCCTGAAAACCCTCGCGCAGCTGCGGTCACTCAATCTGCTTGCCAACGATGGCTAGCCCGCATATTTCACGCAACGACCACTGTATGTCCTGAAGTGCGTTGCGCGAGGCGTTGAAGGGGTGGTCGGGCGTTTTCGGAGCGCATTGCGGCGTCGGCGATGTGTATTGAGCGCGATCGAGCGACGAGAACCCCCACCCCGGCTTGGGTTGCGGGCCATTTTTGTGTCATCGCGCGGGCCACGCGCTGTATGGAGTTCAGGGCGAGCGCAGCTCGCTCATCGCGTGGGCGAAGATCGCCGCGCTCGGCCAGTGCGAGGCCAGGTACAAGCGGATGCGCCGGGTGTTGCGCGTGACCACCGCGGCCACCTTGAGCATCTTGATGCGCAAGGTATCGACCTGAGCACAGGCCAGCGCCGTGCTTTGCAAGGCCAGCGCGCGTAAGCGCTCAATGAGCACATAGCCCAGTGCGGCCAGCAGCATGCGCAGCTGGTTGCTGCGCATGACGTGGCAACTCGTGCGCGTGGCGAACAGTCCGACCTGCGCCTCCTTGATGCGGTTCTCGGCCTCGCCGCGCTGGCAGTACAGCTCGTCGTACAGCGCCTGCGCGTGTCCATCGAGGTTGGTGACGATGAAGCGCGGGTTGCAGCCCTGCTCGCCCCATTCCAGCCGCGTGATGACGCGCCGCTCGTGCGCCCAGCTCTGCGCGGCGTAGCGGAACTCGTCCACCAGACGCTGCTTGAGCCGGGTCTGCTCGTACTGGTCCTTCAGCGCCAGTTGCGCGTACTCGACCTGCGCCTCCAGGCGTGCATTGCGCGCCAGGCCGACGATGTAGTGCACGCCCGCGCGCTCGCACCAGTTGATGGTGCGCTGACGGCAGAACCCGGAGTCGCCTCGGAAGATGATGCGCACATCAGGCCACTCTTGGCGCAGCCGGCGCACCAGCAGCTTGAGGATCGCCGCAGCATGCCGCGCGCCGTCGATACAACTGGGCCGCAGGTACGCGCACAACAGCTGCTGGCCGCAGAACACGTACAGCGGCAAGTAGCAGTAGCTGTCGTAGTACCCATGGAAGAAGCGGCCTTCCTGCTGGCCGTGCAGCGGGTTGTCGGTGGCGTCGAAGTCCAGCACCAGCTCCGCGGGCGCGGTCTTGAAGCTGGCGATGAACTGCTCGACCAACACTTCGTGCAAGCGCCACGCGGTGGCGCGGTCGGCCCACTTCTCGAGCCGGCACAACGTCGGGGCACTGGCGACTTCGCGGTCAACGCCGACGGCCGTTTGCATGGCCACGTCGCAGCGCAGCGCGCCGTGGTCGTTCAAGTCTTCCCAGCCCAGCGCCAGGGCGTACACGCGCTGGCGCAGCATGTCGCGCACCGCGTGCTTGATGAGCAGCGGGCTGCGCGGGTCGGCGATGCAGCGCGCGGCCGCCTCGATCAGTCCGAGCTTGCGATCGAGCGCGCCCAGCAGCATCACGCCGCCATCGCTGGTCATGCTGCCGCCATCGAAGCGGCCCTCAACGACACGTCGACCAAGACGGCCGAACTCGATCGTCGCAACGTCAACTTCTTCGGTACAGTTTAACTTCGGCATTGCCCGCTCGCTCATCAAGATTCGACACCTCGATCAACGGGCATTCAAAGGGCAATGCCGTCCTCGTTTCTACCGGGTACGGTGAAATTTCCGGGCTAGCGTCTGCACGGCGGTGCTGGCGAAGCGGGTGCCAGCTGGACCTTCAAAGAGTGAGAGTGACTGTCATACTAAGTTGCATTCAAAGATATAGAAGTTAT
>JBDSBD010000273.1:0-5499 GCA_039921765.1 Burkholderiaceae bacterium | reverse complement strand
ACAACAGCAAACCGGCGGCGAAGAACACGCCGACGATGCTCCAGAAGCGTCCGCCACGCAGGGCCGCATCCAGACCCGCCGCATCGCTGGAGGAGGCCCCCGCGTCCGCCTGCCCCGCCGTGCCTCCTCGCGCTACAACGACGCTGCCTGCCGTTTCGATCGCTCCTACCTGCGCTGCGACAAGCGCCAGGGTCTGGTCAACGTCGTAGACGCGCAGCTTGCCGTCGCCACCAAAGCCGGTCAGACTCACATCGATGGCTCGCTCCATCGGCGGGTAGCACAGCCCCTTGTCGGCGCAACCCTGGTTGGTAGCGATCAGGCGGAATCGGGCGGGCGCTTGCTGCACCGGAACCACGATGCGAACCGTGTCCCGGTAGCTCTCGACGTCCTTCTGGAACGTCTCGTCGAACTTGATCTTGCCGGGAGGCCGCACCGGCACACCCAGCGTGGCGCCGCTCGCCACGACCTTGAACTGCTCGCCATACAGGTAGTAGCCCGGCGCGGCCGTGAAACTGAGCTCCACGCTCCGTTCGCCTTGCGTTTTTGCCGTCAGCGTGAATGCGACCTCGGGGTCGAGGAACTCATCGGCTGCGCGCACCGCATGCAGGCATGTCAGCATCAATGCGGCGATGAACAACCCGCGCAGCCAGTGGGTCGAAGGGGTTTGCCGGTGCATTGCCATCGTCAGTATCCGTAGATCACAGCAGATTCTCATCGAAGGTGAACGTTCCCGCCGATGCGCCAACACGCGCAGGCTGGATACCGGCCGCGCCATCCGCAGTCGTGAAAAGGGCCAGCAGATGCCGGCCCTTCGAGTTCACGCCAAGCGCGCCGATCACTCGTCGGCTGCGGCGTCGGCAGTGGCTGGCTCGGGCCGATCGACCAATTCAACGAACGCCATCGGCGCATTGTCGCCGATGCGAAACCCCATCTTCAGGATGCGCGTGTAGCCGCCCGGGCGGGCCTTGTAGCGCGGGCCCAGTTCGTTGAACAACTTGGTGACGATGTCGCGGTCGCGCAGCCGGTCGAACGCCAGGCGGCGGTGGGCCAGGGTCGGCTCCTTGGCCAGCGTGATCAACGGCTCGACGACGCGGCGCAATTCCTTGGCCTTGGGAACCGTGGTCTTGATTGCCTCGTGCTGCAACAGTGAATTGCACATGTTGCGCAGCATGGCCTGGCGATGCTCCGAGGTGCGATTTAGTTTACGAAGTCCGTGACTGTGACGCATGGTGCGTTTTCCTTTCTTCTCTATTGAACTCCGGCCGTGTCAGGTACCGGGGCTTGCACGATCAAACGCGTGAGACCTCTGAAGGTCCGCCGCGTTTGTCATCCGATGGCGGCCTTCAGGCCGCCGTTGTCCGTTGGCGAAAACTCACCGCTTGTCGAGTCCTTGCGGGGGCCAGTTCTCCAGCCGAGCACCGAGTGTGAGCCCGCGCGAAGCGAGCACTTCCTTGATCTCGTTGAGCGACTTGCGACCCAGGTTCGGCGTCTTCAGCAGCTCGGTCTCGGTGCGCTGGATCAGATCGCCGATGTAGTAGATGTTCTCGGCTTTCAGGCAATTCGCCGAGCGTACCGTGAGCTCGAGCTCGTCGACCGGGCGCAGCAGGATCGGGTCGAACTGGTTGTTGCGCGGCTGCTGTTGCTCGGCAAAGCCGCCGGCGAGCGGGTCGCCCTCGAGCTGGGCAAAGACCAGCAATTGTTCCACCAGGATCTTGGCCGAGTTGCGGATCGCTTCCTCGGGTGTGATGGCGCCGTTGGTGTTGATCTCCATCACCAATTTGTCGAGGTCGGTACGCTGTTCGACGCGCGCACTTTCAACCGTATAGCTCACGCGCGCCACGGGCGAGAACGAAGCATCCAGCACGATCCGGCCAATCGACTTGGTCGGCTCGTCACCATAGCGACGCAGATTGCCCGGCACGTAGCCGCGGCCCTTCTCGACCTTGATCTGCATATCAAGCTTGCCGCCCTGCGCGAGGTGCGCTATGACATGCTCGGGGTTGATGATCTCGACGTCGTGCGGCGTCTGGATGTCGCTGGCCGTGACCGGGCCTTCGCCTTCCTTGCGCAGCACCAGGGTGACTTCGTCGCGGTTGTGCAGACGGAACACCACGCCCTTGAGGTTCAGCATGATGTGAACCACGTCTTCCTGAACCCCGTCGATCGTCGAATATTCGTGGAGCACGCCGGCGATCGTGACCTCGGTGGGAGCGTAGCCCACCATCGACGACAGCAGCACGCGGCGCAGCGCGTTGCCCAGCGTGTGGCCGTAGCCGCGCTCGAATGGCTCAAGCGTGACCTTGGCACGATTGCCGCCGAGCGGCTCTACGTGGATGGCTTTGGGTTTCAGCAGATTGGTTTGCATTGAAGTCCTGTTCGTCTCAATACCCTCGGCCCGTTACGCCGATAAGGCTGATGGACAACGCCGGGCGGGGACTGACCACTGCGTGCCCGGCATGCGCAGCGGCGATGATTTTTGACACGGATCGAGAAGCTCGGGTGGCGTGAGCGTCGAATCCAATGCATGAAGCGTGGCCGCTTACCCGAAGGGCAGGACGGCAGAGCACTTCGGCAACGGTTGACTCGGCGCGTGCGGCCTGAAGATTCGAGTTCCGTTCAGCGCGAATACAACTCGACGATCAGCGCTTCCTTGATGTCGGCACCGAACTCGTCGCGATCCGGAGTCTTCTTGAACACGCCCTCGAGCTTGCTCGCGTCGACCTGTACCCAGTTCGGCAGACCAATCCCTTCGGCAAGCTTCATGGCATCGGTCACGCGCAACTGCTTCTTGGCCTTCTCGCGCACAGCCACAACGTCGCCCGCCTTCACCAGGTAGGACGCGATGTTGACAACTCCGCCGTTGACGGTGACGCCCTTGTGCGACACGAGCTGACGCCCTTCGGCGCGGGTCGAGCCGAAACCCATGCGATACACCACGTTGTCCAGGCGCGACTCAAGCAGCATCAGCAGGTTTGCGCCGGTGTTGCCCTTGCGGCGACCCGCCTCGGCAAAGTAGCGCCGAAACTGACGCTCCAGCACGCCATACATGCGCTTGACCTTCTGCTTCTCGCGCAGCTGCAGGCCGAAGTCGCTGGTACGCGAGCCGGAGGTACGCCCGTGCTGACCGGGTTTGCTGTCGAACTTGGACTTGTCTCCGATCGGGCGGCGCGCGCTCTTCAGAAACAGGTCAGTGCCTTCACGGCGGGACAGCTTGGCTTTGGGGCCGAGATAACGTGCCACGTTGATTCCTTTGTCGATCTGACGCGACCGGCTCTGCTGAGGAGACCTTCGCGCGAGTCTGGCGAGTGTTGTTGTGGGCGCTCAGACGGTGGGCTTCTTACAAGCGAAAAAGTCGGCGGCACCCAAACGGCACCACCGACGGTGAAGCAAAAATCTCAGATGCGGCGACGCTTCTGCGGCCGGCAGCCGTTGTGCGGAACCGGCGTCACGTCAGAGATCAGGTTGATGCGAATACCCAGCGAGGCCAGTGCGCGCACCGACGACTCGCGGCCCGGTCCCGGGCCTTTGATACGCACGTCGAGGTTCTTGATGCCTTGATCCTGCGCAGCGCGCCCAGCCGTTTCAGCAGCGACCTGGGCGGCGAACGGCGTGCTCTTGCGCGAACCCTTGAAGCCCTGGCCACCACTGGACGCCCAGGCCAGCGCACTGCCCTGGCGATCGGTGATCGTGATGATGGTGTTGTTGAACGACGCGTGCACGTGTGCAATGCCATCCGCAACATTCTTGCGGACCTTCTTGCGCACGCGTTGCGCGGCGGTATTGACGGGTGCTTTAGCCATGTTGACCTTCTCTCAGACTGACGTACCGACGATGACTTGTTGTGCAAGCGCTCGAGCGATCACTTCTTGACGACTGCTCCGGACTTGCGCGGGCCCTTGCGGGTGCGCGCGTTGGTCTTGGTTCGCTGGCCGCGCACCGGCAGTCCGCGGCGATGCCGGAAGCCGCGATAGCAACCGAGATCCATCAGACGCTTGATGTTGATCGACATCTCGCGGCGCAGGTCGCCTTCGATCGACATGCGACCAATTTCCTCGCGGATCTTCTCGAGATCACCGTCGGTCAGATCCTTCACCTTGCGGTCGAACGGAACGCCGCTTGCCGTGCAGATCTTTTGCGCTGTGGTGCGCCCAATCCCGTAGATCGAGGTCAACCCAATCTCGGTGTGCTTGTGCGGCGGAATGTTGATACCAGCAATACGTGCCATGTTTATCCTCTAACTCGCTCTGTATGTCGCAGGCGGAATGCCCGGTGAGTCGGCATTCGGCGTTTGCGCCTGCCTACGTCAGGTCGCTCTTTGATTGAGAGGGAATCTGTGCGGAGTCCATCTCATCCGTGATCAACCCTGGCGCTGCTTGTGGCGCGGGTCGGTGCAGATGACGCGCACCACGCCCCGGCGACGAATGATCTTGCAATTGCGGCACATCTTCTTGACCGATGCTGCGACTTTCATGCTCTTCTCCTGAACCCTACTTGGCGCGGAACACGATGCGCGCACGACTCAGGTCGTACGGCGTCAGCTCAACAGTAACCTTGTCCCCCGGCAGGATGCGGATGTAGTGCATGCGCATCTTTCCGGAGATGTGACCGAGCACCACGTGCCCGTTCTCCAGCTTCACTCGAAATGTGGCGTTGGGCAGATTCTCAAGAATCTGACCTTGCATCTGAATGACGTCGTCTTTCGCCATGCCGTCCTTTTCAGCTCGCCTTGAAACTGGCTTTTTTCAGCAGCGACTCGTACTGCTGGCTCATCACATAACTCTGCACCTGAGCCCAAAAGTCCATCGTCACAACGACGATGATCAGAAGCGAAGTGCCGCCGAAATAGAACGGCACGTTGTATTTGAGTATCAAGAACTCTGGCAACAAACACACCAGGGTGACATAGATCGCCCCGGCCAGTGTCAGGCGCGAGAGGATGCGGTCGATGTGGCGCCCGGTCTGGTCGCCCGGGCGGATGCCCGGAATGAACGCGCCGCTCTTCTTCAGGTTGTCGGCCGTCTCGCGCGAATTGAACACGAGCGCGGGATAGAAGAAGCAGAAGAAGATGATCGCGCCTGCGTACAGCATCACGTAGATCGGCTGGCCCGGCGACAAAAGGCCGGCCAGATCCTTGAGCCAGCGAAAGCTGTCACCCGTGGCAAACCAGCTCACCGCGGTGGTCGGCAGCAGAATGATCGACGAGGCGAAGATCGGCGGGATCACGCCCGACATGTTCAGCTTCAGCGGTAGGTGCGACGACTGGCCGCCGTAGACCTTGTTGCCGACCTGGCGCTTCGCGTAATTCACCAAAATCTTGCGCTGGCCACGCTCGACGAACACGACCACGAAGGTCACACCGAACACCAGCAACGTGATGAACAGCGCCGCGACGATGCTCATCGAGCCCTGGCTCACCAGCGTGCCGAACTGGCCGAGCGCGCCCGGCAGGCCGGCGGCGATGCCGCCGAAGATCAGGATCGAGATGCCGTTGCCCAGACC
>JBDSBD010000272.1:0-4433 GCA_039921765.1 Burkholderiaceae bacterium | reverse complement strand
GCGCTACGTGATCACGCTGTCGGTGCTCAATGGCATCGCCTACCCCGTGCTGGTGTGGTGGCGCCGCAGCGTGCAGGGTCGTCGCGATCTGCTGCGCCACGCCCGAGCACGCTGGAGGCTCGCGGCGCTCGGCGGCGCCGCATCGATCGCCTCCTACGCCATCGCGTTGTGGGCGATGACGCAGGCCCCGATCGCCTCGGTCGCGGCGCTGCGCGAAACCTCGGTGCTGTTTGCTGCCGTGCTCGGCACCGTGCTGCTGAAGGAACGTTTCGGGCTGCAGCGCGCGCTCGGCACCGCGGGCATCGTCGCCGGGGTGATGGCGTTGCGATTCGGATGATGCGCCTGAACCCGACGGCCGCGCCGCATCACGCCGCCGCGGCCTTGCGCTGGGCAAAGGACCATGCGACCGCGCGCCGTGCCAAGGCCGCGGTCGCATCGATGAGCGGCACCGACGCAGAGTCAACCTTGAGCACCAGCGGAATCTCGGTGCAGCCCAGCACGATGCCCTGGGCGCCGCGTCGCGCGAGAGCCTGCGCAAGTTCCTGCAGCAAGGTGCCCGCACGCTCCAGTTGACCCGCCTTGACGGCCGCAATGCCCGGTGCGAGGTACTCGCGCATCTCCAGCCCGGTCGGCAGCACCCATTGCACATCGGCCTGGCCCCGTCCGCCGTACAGGTTCGAGGCCAGTGTGGCTTCGGTGGCGAGCAAGCCGATGCGCGCCCCCGCGCCAATCCGCTGGCGCGCCTCGGCGAGCGCAGCGTCCACCAGGTGCAACATCGGCAGGCCGAGCGCAGCCTGGAGCGGCTCGAACCACAGGTGCGCGGTGTTGCACGGAATCACGATCAGGCCCGCGTCCGCCGCGACCAGGCGCCGACCGCTCGCGATCATGGCCTCCAGCGGCGACTCGCCCTCGCCACGATATGCGGCGGTGCGATCCGGGATCTGCGGAATCGAACTGACAACAACCGGCACGTGATCCTGATCGTGCACGGCCGGCGTGTTCTCGAGCATCTTGTGCAGAAAGTCGAGCGTTGCCAAGGGCCCCATGCCCCCCAGCACGCCAACCACACCGCTGCGGGTCATGCCTGCCCCCCACCCGGCAGCAGCGCACGCAGCGCGGCCTCGTCGATCACGTCAAGCCCGAGGGCGCGCGCCTTCTCGAGTTTCGTTCCGGCTTGCGCGCCGGCAACGACGTAGGTGGTCTTCTTCGACACCGAGCCGCTGACCTTGCCCCCGGCCGCTTCGATCCGCTCCTTGGCAGCATCGCGGCTCAAGGTGGTCAGCGTGCCGGTCAGCACGAAGGTCTGACCGAGCAACGGTCGCGGCGAGGCGTCGGCGCTGCCATCGTGCTCCTGCCAGTGAACCCCGCACTCACGCAGCTCGTTCACGACCTCGCGGTTGTGCGGTTGGTCGAAGAACATGCGGATGCTTTGCGCCACCACCGGGCCGACGTCGTTGACCTCGAGCAGCTGCGCCTCGCTTGCGTCCATCACGCGCGCGAGCGCCCCGAAATGCCGGGCCAGATCCTTCGCGGTGCTCTCGCCCACATGGCGGATGCCCAGCCCGTACACGAAGCGCGCAAGCGTGGTGCGCTTGCTCTGCTCCAGGTTGGCGAGCAGATTGGCCGTGCTCTTGTCGCCCATGCGTTCGAGCGCGCCCAGTGCGGTGGCGTCGAGCCGATAGAGCTCGGGCAGCGTGCGGATCAGGCCGGCGTCGACGAGCTGATCGACCAACTTCTCGCCCAGGCCCTCGATGTCGAGCGCGCGGCGTTGCGCGAAATGCAGGATCGCCTGCTTGCGCTGCGCCGGGCAAAAAAGCCCGCCCGAGCAGCGCCAGTCAGCCTCGCCCTCCTCGCGCACGATCGCACTGGCGCAGATCGGGCAGTGACCTTGCAGCCGCTGGTACAGATCGAAGGCCTCGCCAACGTCGGCCGGCCGGCGCTCCATCACGACGCTGACCACTTCGGGGATCACATCACCGGCGCGGCGCACGATCACGGTGTCGCCGACGCGCACGTCCTTGCGGCGCGTCTCGTCCTCGTTGTGCAGCGTGGCGTTGCTCACCGTCGTGCCACCGACGAACACCGGCTCGAGCTTGGCCACCGGCGTGAGCTTGCCGGTGCGCCCGACCTGAATGTCGATGGCGCGCACCACGGTCATCTGCTCCTGCGCCGGGTACTTGTGCGCCACCGCCCAGCGCGGCTCCCGACTCACGAAGCCGAGCCGCTCCTGCAACACGCGTGAGTTGACCTTGTAGACCACGCCATCGATGTCGAACGGCAGGGCGTCGCGCCGAGCGCCCATCTCGACATGGAAAGCCGCCAGGCCCTCGGCACCCTGCACCACGGCCCGGTCGGTGCTGACCGGCACGCCCATCGCGGCGAGCGCGCCGAGCAGCTCGGCGTGCGTCGCCGGGATGGCCCAGCCCTGCACATCGCCCAGGCCATAGGCGAAGAAGCTCAGGTGTCGCTCGGCCGCGATCGCGGGATCGAGCTGGCGCACCGCGCCGGCGGCGGCGTTGCGCGGGTTCACAAAGGTCTTCTCGTGCTTCGCGCCGGCGGCGATGCGCTCGCGCTGGCGCGCGTTGAGCGCCTCGAAATCGTCGCGCCGCATTTAGACCTCGCCGCGCACTTCCAGTACCGCGGCCTGCACGCCGTCAAGACGCAGCGGAATCTGCCCGATGGTGCGGATGTTTTGCGTCACATCCTCGCCGCGCTCACCGTCGCCGCGGGTCGCAGCCTGCACCAGCACACCGTGCTCGTAGCGCAGGTTGATCGCCAGGCCATCGAACTTGAGTTCGGCGACGTATTCGACCGGCGTGTCGCCCGCGTCCAACGCGAGCTCGCGGCGCACCCGTGCGTCAAATGTCATGGCACCGCTCGCCTCGGTATCCGTTTCGGTGCGAATCGACAGCATCGACACGGCATGCTCGACCACGGCGAAGCCGCCGAGCACCGCACCGATCACGCGCTGGGTCGGCGAATCGGCAGTCAGCAGCTCGGGATGCCGAGCCTCGATCGCCTGCAGCTCCTGGAACAGACGGTCGTACTCGGCGTCAGGAACCGTTGGCGCGTCCAGCACGTAGTACGCGTGCGCATGGCGATGGAGGAGCGCGCGCAGTTCGGCGGCGCGCTGTGCGGGGTCCGGCATGCCAGGAAGTGTCGACAGGATGGCTCCGCGCCCGTCAGCTGAACAGGCGCCGCGCCGTGGCCGAGCCGGCCGCAATGTCGCGCGCAGCGAGCTGCTCGTAGAGCTGCTCGAGGTCGGTGCCGATCGCGGCGAAACTCTCGTCACCCAGCGGCCGGCCATCGTCGTCGACGATGCTGGCCTCCATGTCGGCGGCGAGCGCGAGTGCGCTCTGATGCCAGGCCGAAAACGGAGCGACCGTGGCTTCGGTCTGCGGCACATCGAAGCTCAGCGTCAGGTCGCGCACCGCAGCAAGGTTCGGGTCGTCGGCGAGCGCCGCCTGCGAGTCGAAGGTCAGCGTCAGCACCGGCGGCGCACCTTCCTCAGCCGCCGGCCGCACCAGCCGACCCGGCACCACGCCCGGCACGAAGCCGTGCTGCGCTCCATGCTGCTGGATATAGCCCACGCTCCAGGCCGCTGCGCGCGCCCGCAGGTGCACCGCGATCTGGGCGTCGTGCTGGGAGGCAAAGGCGTCGAGCTCGCGCGCACTCGCCACAGCCTCGAGCATGTCGGGAAAGTCGGCCATCGCACCCACCCCTTCGGCGAAGGCCTCGATCTTCTGCACGAACTCCGAGTACTCGATCTCATTCAACGCGCCGGTGCGGTTGGCGAGCTGCACGCCGGCCTGAAACTCGCCGTAGCGCTGGCCGGCAAGGGGCGCTTCCCACTCGCCGGTTTCGAAATTCAGGCCTTCAATAAGGAACGGCTTGGCACCGGCGCGGCGACTGGCCGTGAGGTGGGCCAGCACCATCTCGCCGCTGACCGGCGCGTCCAGGCGCAGTGGCGCGATCGCATCGATCAGCGCGTCGATCCGGTGCACCAGCCGCTTGCTGGCGCGGCGCTCGGTCCCATGGATGCGTGGCTCGGCAACTTCGGCGAGCGCCGGGAGTCGCTCGAGATCGCCCATCGTCGGCTCGAGCGGTTCGGCTCGCGGCAGCGTGTCCTGCGCCCGCTTCGGGCCGGCCCGGTGCGCCGCCCAGGCGCCATGCGCCACCACACCCGCGAGCACGACACCACCGAGCGATGCGAGTGCAATGGTCAGGCTGCTCACCCGCGCGCTCCCCGATGCTCACTCACCCGGCCTGCTCCGTGCGTCGCACGGCGGTATTCATCTTGGATCGCGACGAGAACCCGGCACGGCCCTTGGCGGCCCGGCCGGCTCATGCGGCCTCGGCCAGGACGACCGCCATTTCCATGTCGACCGTGACGATGCGCGAAACGCCCTGCTCCTGCATCGTCACGCCGATCA
>JBDSBD010000271.1:0-9171 GCA_039921765.1 Burkholderiaceae bacterium | reverse complement strand
AGACCACCAGCCGGGCCTTGAAGGAGCGCGTGCGCACCGATCCGGGCACGAACCTGCCGGCGGCGCGCGAGTGGGGCGCCTACCCGATCCTGAGCTTTCGCGAAGTGCCGGTGGTCGAGGTGATGATGATGCCGCGCCCGGGCGAGCCGCCGCTGGGCGTGGGCGAATCGTCGTCGGTGCCGGGTACCGCGGCGATCGCCAACGCGATCTTCGACGCCACCGGCGTGCGCTTTCGCGCGCCGCCGTTCACCCCCGAAGTGGTGCGCGCGGCGCTGAACCCGCTCGCGATGGCGGCGGAGGTGGCGGCGTCAGAGGCGGAAGCAGGCTCGGGCAGGTTCGCGTCCGATGCCGATGCCGCGACGAATGGCGCAGAGGCGCGCACGCGCGGTGACGGTGACGTCGGCGCGAGTTCGAGCGCTGGCGCGGGCGTCCTGGCGCCGCCGCCGCGCGTTCGCCGCCTGCCGCTTGGAGCGAGGTGGCCACGCCGGCGCAGCGTGTGGGCGCGTGGCGTGGCACTCGCCGCCGGCGTGATCGGCGTCGGCGGCGCGCTGCTCGGCTGGCGGCCGGCGATCGCGCCGGTGGCAGCGAGCAGCGCGAACGTCTACAGCGCGGAGGCAATCGACCGCGGCCGCCAGCTCGCCGCGCTCGGCGCCTGCGTGGTCTGCCACACCGCGCCGGGCGGCGCCGCGAACGCCGGCGGGCGCGCGCTGGCCACGCCGTTCGGCAGCGTCTACTCGACCAACCTGACGCCCGATGTCGCCACCGGCATCGGCGCGTGGTCGTTCAGCGCCTTCCAGCGCGCGATGCGAGAGGGCGTCTCGCGCGATGGCCACCACCTCTACCCGGCGTTTCCCTACACGTCGTTCACGAACGCGAGCGACGACTACCTGAGCGCGCTCTACGCCTACCTGATGGTGCAGCCGGCGGTGCCGCAAGCGGTGCCCGAGACCCGGCTCGCGTTCCCGTTCAATGTGCGGCCGCTGATGGCGTTGTGGAACGCGCTGTACCTCGAACGTGGTGCCGTGGTGCGCGACGCCGTTGCGGGCTCGCACGGGGTCGGCCCGGCCAACGCGGAGGCGCCCGCGGCCGTGGCGCCCACCTCGGCCCAGCCTGACGCCATGGCCGGGCCTGGCGCGCCGCCGGCGACCGTCCCGGCGCTGTGGGCGCGCGGCGCCTACCTCGTCAACGGCCTCGGCCACTGCGGCGCCTGCCACACGCCGCGCGACACGTTCGGCGCCGAGAAGTTCGGCAGCGCCTACCTCGGCGGTGCGATGGTCGACGGCTGGGAGGCCCCGCCGCTGACCGCGCTCTCACCCGCGCCACAACCGTGGAGCGAGGACTCACTGTTCCACTACCTGCGCTTCGGCTTCGATCCGGCGCATGGCAGCGCGAGCGGACCGATGGCGCCGGTGGTGCGCCAGCTCGCCCAGGTGGACGACGCCGATCTGCGCGCGATGGCGCACTACCTGGCCTCATTCAACGCCGCACCGCTGCAGGACAACGCCGTGCCGGCTGCGCTGGCGCCCGAGCGCGCCGCTGCGGGGCTGCAGCCGCTGCCGAGCGCGGCGCAGCGCCTCTTCAACGGCGCCTGCGCGGCCTGCCACCACGCCGGCGATGGGCCCCAACTGCTCGGGCTGAACCTGCCGCTGGCGCTCAACACCAAGCTGCACAGCACACGCCCCGACAACCTGATCCGCGTCGTCCTCGAAGGCGTCCGCGCTCCGGCCTCGGCCGAAATCGGCTTCATGCCGGCGTTCGCCGATGCGCTCGACGACGCCCAGGTGGCGCAACTCGTGGGCTACCTGCGCCAGCGTTTCGCGCCGGGACAACCGGCCTGGCCCGACCTCGAAGCCACGAGCGCGCACATCCGCGCAACGCCTACGTCGCGCTGAGCAGCGCACGCATCGGCGCCTGGCCTTGGCGTCGGTTCAGCGCCCGGGCACGGCCCAGCGCTCCTCGTGCGAGCCTGGCGGGCCGGGCCAGAAACAGCACTTGGTCCAGGCCAGGCTGAGCATCTCGCCGAGCACCGACTTGGCACCGGCGCTGGTCGCCCACCAACGGGCCGGGTCGAGGTGCTCGGGAAGCGCCGCCATCACGCCGATGTCGACCTCGGGACCGAGGGCCATGCGGTACAGCAGATGCGATCGGCGCGCGTGCGTGCCGGCCGAATACAGATCGATCGCGTGCAGCGCAACGCCGTTCTGCCGGGCCCAGTCACGCACCATCACCGCGCTCAGAAAGGTTCGCTCCTGCGCCGAGTCGGGTGCCGGCACGGTGACGATCGAAATGTCTTCGAGGCCATGGCGCTGCAGATAGTCGGCGGCGCGCTCGGCAAAGGTCTTCCAGGGCGGCCGCTCGCCCCACCAGTCGAGCGGCCCGCCGGTGGTGACGACCCTGCGGTAGTGGCCGCGCCGGAACGCGACGATCGCCTGGTCGAGCTCATGGTCGCCGAGCCAGCCCTCGACGACCAAGGTGTCGGCGTTTGCGAGCGGCTGCTCGACGGCGAGGAAGGTATAGGCAGAGCGGGCACCGACCGCCGCCACGCCCACGCAGGCCGCGAGCAGCAGCAACCAGCCCCACAAGGTCGGCACCCAGACCGGGCGACGGGCCAGCAAGGTGGGAAGAAAGGATGGGCGCGGAACGCTGGAAGCAAGTTCGTTGGAAGGTCGGTCGCGGGAGCGGTGCGGGAGGACGGGCGGGTGGGCGGTAGCGAGCGGACCGGGGGAAGAACGAAAGCCTGTGCCGGCAGCCGCGCTCCGCCACAGCGCCCGCCGCAGTATGCCCGTGCGCTGGCGCACCGGCACCCGCACCGACACGCGCATCCGCACCCGCGCGCGCACCAACTCGCACTCGCTTGCTGGGTGAGAGCGTTATCCGGCCGATCGAGCCGTGCGACGAGCTTCTGGCCGCACTGTCCGCCTCGCAGGCATGTGCCCGAAGGCTCGTCGCGTCCGGTTTGCGCGCCGCATCGCGCCCCGCCCGGGCACGTCCGGCGGCGGTTCCGGGCTTGAACTGGCACGACACTGCCCCGCTTTTCGAGGCGCTGGCGTGAGCGCCAGCTCGCTAATGTTGGGTCCACGGAAATTTCGAGGTCGCAAACCATGAATATTGCACAGCCCAAACAATACTTCGCCTCCACCCACCGTGCCGTGACGCATGGCGACGCGCTCGAATGGGAAGAGCTGCCGTCGCTGGCCGCGACGCTGACCCAGCGCCTGACCACGCGCGGCGCGTGGCGGCGCGGGGCCGCGGCGCGGGCTGGTGCGAACGAGGACACGACGCCCGGTTCGCTCTCGCCATGGGATGCGACCCTGCCGGTCGAGCTCGACGCGATCCCGCCGTCGCAGCCGTTCAGCGAATCATCGCTCCACGGACTGGCGACACGTGAGGTGCTCGAGCCGGGCGTGTTCCAGCACTTCTTCGGATCGCTCAAGCCACGACGCTGAGCTGCTGACCCGGCACTGCCGGGGTGTGGCAGCGCGGTGCGGCGCGGCCGTGTCACCTGCGAAGGCTGGCACCGACCGCGCGACGGGTACCCGTATTGGCCGCACACAGCGGCTCGGCCCGAAGACAACGCGCCTCGATCACAGACGAAAAAGCCCCGCCTTCGCGGGGCTTTTGCAACGCGAAACCGCGAGCCGGTTCAGGCTTGCGGCTTGCGGCGGCGCGCCACGAAGCCGAGGACACCGAGGCCGGCGAGCATCAGTGCGTAGGTTTCGGGTTCGGGCACGGCCGAGACGCTCGTCGCGTACAGCGCCGCGTTCGAGATGCCGCCAAACCCGCGAGCTGGATTCGTATCGACCACATTGAAGGTGCCAGTGAACGTGCCGTCGAGCATCAAGCGGTAGAACGCGGTGTTACCGCCGCCTGAACCACCCCCCCAGTGAATGCCGATGACGGTGTCACCCGACAACGGGAACATCGAACCGAAACTCAGCGACGCGCCAGAACTGATGTTGATCTGATTGAAGATGCTTGTACCCAGGGTCACGCCTGGAAACTCGCCCGGCGGCCCTTGCAGCAACGCCTTCACGTCGGAGAAATCGGAATTGTTGTTGAGATTGCCGACGTAATAGCCGCTGCAATCGGTCACGGTCACGCCTGCGCCGGAGACGTCGGCGAAGCTACAACCATTCAACGGCGCGATCGCCGCTTGCGCCGGCACCGCGACGAACGCCATTGCAGCCAGTGCAATGCTGGAGAGAGGGAGATGAAGTTTCATGCTGGGATTTCCTTTGAACTGAGTCAGGGCCTTTGCCACGGTACCTTGATCTTACGTGCATGACCCAGTTTTCACAGGCAAAACGACCCCTCATCTGGGGGGTTGTAACCGCATTTCTCACCCATGGCATCGACTTTGCCGATCGACCCCCGCGCTGACCCCGCGCCGCGGTCCTGTCGCGGCAGGCACCACGGTACGCGAGACTAGAATTGATGGCATCTTTGATGCTGGGGTGTGAGTCATGTCGATGTCCGACCGCGACGGGAAGATCTGGATGGACGGTGAGCTCGTGGAGTGGCGTGACGCCAAGATCCACGTGCTGAGCCACACCCTGCATTACGGGTGCGGTGTCTTCGAGGGGGTGCGGGCCTACGACGCCGCGGGCGGCACCGCGGTCTTCCGGCTGCGCGAGCACACCGAGCGGCTCTTCAACAGCGCCAAGATCCTGCGCATGAAGATCCCGTTCTCGCCCGAGCAGGTGATGAACGCGCAACGGGAGGTGGTGCGAGTCAACAAGCTCGAGAGCTGCTACCTGCGCCCGCTGGTCTGGATCGGCGACGAGAAGCTCGGCGTCAGCCCGAAAGGCTGCACCATCCATCTGATGATCGCGGCCTGGCCCTGGGGCGCCTATCTGGGCGAGGAGGGCCTGAAGCGCGGTATCCGCGTCAAGACCTCGAGCTACACGCGCCACCATGTCAACATCACGATGACGCAGGCCAAGGCGGTGAGCAACTACACCAACTCGATCCTGGCCAACATGGAGGTCACCGAGGACGGCTACGACGAAGCGCTGCTGCTCGACGCAAGCGGCTTCGTCTCGGAAGGTGCAGGCGAGAACATCTTCATCGTCAAGAACGGCACGCTCTACATGCCCGATCTGTCGGCCGGTGCGCTCAACGGCATCACCCGCAACACGATCTTCGCGATCTGCAACGACCTGGGCTTGAAGCTGATCGAGAAGCGCATCACCCGCGACGAGGTCTACATCGCCGACGAGGCGTTCTTCACCGGCACCGCGGCCGAGGTCACGCCGATCCGCGAGCTCGACCGCATCGAGATCGGCTCCGGCTCGCGCGGCCCCGTCACCGAGAAGATCCAGGGCGCGTTCTTCGACATCGTCAACGGCCGCAACCCGAAGTACGCCGAGTGGCTGACCAAGGTCTGAGGGCCACCGAGATGAAGCGCGAACCCATTGCCACGGTTGAAGTCACGGCCGCCGACCTGGAAGGCCCGGGCGTGGTGTTCTGTCCGAATCCGAAGATGCCGCTGTGGAGCACCCACCCGCGCATCTACATCGACATGACGACCACCGGCCAGGGCCAGTGCCCGTACTGCGGCACGCTGTACCGGCTCAAGGCCGGCGAGGTTGTCCACGGGCATTGACGACGCTGCTGGCGCGAGCCCGCGCGTTCGCGGCCACGCCGGATGGCATGGCGCGGGTCGTCGTGAGCCGGTGGTCTTTCGGGCGACTCCATGCCATCGCGAAAGCGGCGCCCGATGCGCGCGCTGATCATCGCGCCGCAGTGGATCGGCGACGCGGTCATGTCCGAGCCGTTGCTGGCGCGCCTCGCGGCGCGCGGCGAGCGGCTCGCGGTGGCCGCGCTGCCCTGGGTCGCGCCCGTGTACCGCGCCATGCCGCAGGTGGAAGAGGTGATCGAACTGGCGTTCGCGCACGGCCGCCTCGACTGGGCCAAGCGCCGCCGCATCGCCGCGGGGTTGCGCCGGGCCGACTCCCGGTTCGACGCCGCCTACGTGCTGCCGAACTCGATCAAGGCGGCACTGATCCCGTGGCTGGCGCGCATCCCGCGGCGCGTCGGCTACCGCGGCGAAGGTCGCTGGCTGCTGCTGAACCAACGCTTGCCGAACCCGGGCGGGCGCCCGCCGATGGTTGCGTTCTACAGCGCGCTGGCGGGTTCGCCAGTGCCGCCTGACGCGCGCCCGCGCCTGCAGTTCTCCGAAGCGATTCTCGATGCTGCCGCGCACCACGCCGGCGTGCAGCGCGGCGCCTTCTGGGCCTTCGCACCCGGCGCCGAATACGGGCCGGCCAAGCGCTGGCCGGCCGGACACTACGCGGCACTGGCGCGCGCGCTGATCGCGCGCCACGGCCAGCCGGTGCTGCTGCTCGGCTCGGCTGGCGAGGCCGAACTGTGCGCGCAGATCGCACGCCAGGCGAACGCGGCGGCGCCTGCGCCCGAGGCCTGCCGCGTGCTCGCCGGCCAGACCTCGCTGCAGGACGCGATGGCGCTGATCGCCGCGGCGCGCGGCGTCGTCAGCAACGACTCGGGGCTGATGCACGTGGCCGCCGCATTCGGCGTGCCGCAGGCCGCGGTGTTCGGCTCGACGAGTCCGGAGCACACGCCGCCGTTGAGCCCGCATGCGCGCGTGCTGTGGCTGAAGGACGAACTGCAGCTCGACTGCGCGCCCTGCTTCGACCGGGTCTGTCGGTTCGGGCACACGCGCTGCCTGACCGGCGTGAGCCCCCAGCGGGTCGAAGCCGCACTCGGCCAGGCGCTCGCCTCGGCGGGCGCGCCGGCGATCACGACCACAGCCTGACGGACGTGGTTCGTACAATCGAGCGGCCCCCTTTTCCGATCCCCTCATGGCCAACGCTAGCGAGTTCGTCCTCACCCTGTCGTGTCGCGACACCAAAGGCATCGTCCATGCGGTTTCGGGCCTGCTGCTCGAGGCGGGCTGCAACATCGTTGATTCACAGCAGTTCGGCGACGTGCTCGGCCCCGAGTCGACGGGCCTGTTTTTCATGCGCGTGCACTTCGAAGCGCCGCCCCGCCTGGCCGACCCCGCCTCCTTGCGCGCGATGTTCGAGCCGGTGCGCGCGCGCTTCGCGATGGAGCTGCGCGTCAATGCACGTGCGCGCAAGCCACGCCTGCTGCTGATGGTGAGCCAGCACGGCCACTGCCTGAACGACCTGCTGTTTCGCTGCAGCGCCGGCCAGCTGCCGGCGCAGGTGGCGGCGGTGGTCTCGAACCACCCCGACTTCGCCGCGCTCAGCGCAAGCTACGGGGTCGCGTTTCACCATCTGCCGCTGCCGCCGAAGGCCGCGCCCGAGGTCAAGCTGGCCCAGGAGCGCCAGGTGCAGGGCCTGATCGAGGCGCTGCGCATCGACCTGGTGGTGCTGGCGCGCTACATGCAGATCCTGAGCCCGGGGTTCTGCGAATTCCTGCGTGGGCGCGCGATCAACATCCACCACAGCTTCCTGCCCAGCTTCAAGGGCGCGCGACCGTATTACCAGGCGCACGAGCGCGGGGTGAAGCTGATCGGCGCGACCGCGCACTATGTGACGCCCGAGCTCGACGAAGGCCCGATCATCGAGCAGGACGTGGAGCGCGTCGACCATGCCCACGGCCCGGAAGACTACAGTGCGGTCGGCGGCGACGTCGAAAGCGTGGTGCTCGCCCGCGCGGTGCGCTGGCACGTCGAGCACCGGGTGCTGCTCAACGGGCTCAAGACCGTGGTGTTCAAGTGAGCCCACGCGACAAACCGATGGCCCCGCCGGTCTCGCCCGACGAGATCGAGCAGCAATTCTACGAAGCGCTGCAGCAATGCGACGTCGAGCGCTTGATGGCGGTGTGGGCCGACGAGGAGGACATCTGCTGCGTCCACCCGGGCGGCCCGCGCGTGATGGGCACGGGCGCGGTCCGCTCGGCGTTCGAGACCATCTTCTCGAACGGCGGCATCGATGTGCGGGCCGAGAAGGTGCGGCGCCTGCAGACCCACGCCTGCGCGGTGCACAGCGTGCTCGAACAGATTCGCCTGATGACGCCCGAGGGCCCGCAAACGGCCTGGGTGATCGCAACCAACGTCTATGTGAAGACCGCGCTTGGCTGGCGCCTCGTCGCTCACCACGCGAGCCCGGGCTCGTCGCGCGAGATGCAGGAAATCGTCGAGGCGCCCGCGACCCTGCACTGAACCCGGCCGAGATGCAGCAGTTCCGAGCCCCACGCTGGCTGCCCGGCGGAAATGTGCAGACGCTCTGGTCGGCGCTCGCGGAGCGGCGCTTCGAGGGCACCGCACCGCGTTTCCGGCGCGAACGCTGGACCACGCCCGACCACGATTTCGTCGATGTCGACTGGCTCGGCGAGAACCCGGCATCGCCGCTGCTCGTGCTGTTCCACGGCCTCGAAGGCTCGTCGGCAAGCCACTACGCGCAGTCCTTCGCGCACTGGGCGCGCGGCCACGGCTGGCGCTTCGCGGTGCCGCACTTCCGTGGCTGCTCGGGCGAGCTGAACCTTGCGCCGCGCGCCTACCACTCGGGCGACTTCGTCGAGGCCGGCTGGATGCTCGCGCAGGCGCGCGCGCGCCACGCCGGGCCGATCGCCGCGGTCGGCGTCTCGCTCGGTGGCAATGTGCTGCTGCGCTGGGCCGAGGAGGCCGGCAACACGGCCGCGCAGGCGGTGCGCGCGATCGCCGCGATCTCGACGCCGTTCGACCTGGCGGCGGGCTCGCGCGCGATCGGCCGCGGTTTCAACCGCCAGACCTACACCCGCATGTTCCTGCGCACGATGAAGCCCAAGGCGTTCGCCAAGCTCAGGCAATACCCGGGCCTGTTCGACCGCGACAAGCTGCTCGCGGCGCGCGACCTGTACGAGTTCGACAACATCGTCTCGGGTCCGATACACGGCTTTCGCGACGCCACCGACTACTACACGCGCTGCTCGTCGCGCCTGCGGTTGCGCCGCATCTGCATCCCGGCACTCCTGCTGAACGCGCGCAACGACCCGTTCGTGCCGGCCGCCAGCCTGCCGCAGGCGGGTGACGTGTCGGCCCAGGTGACGCTGTGGCAACCCACGCACGGCGGCCACGTCGGTTTTGCAGCGGGGCGCTGGCCGGCTGACGTGATGACCTTGCCCGAACAGGTGATGGGCTGGATCGCGGCACGAATCTAGTCCACCATCGGCCCATGGACGACATCGTCAAGGCGGCCCTCAAGA
>JBDSBD010000270.1:0-5089 GCA_039921765.1 Burkholderiaceae bacterium | reverse complement strand
AGCGCGTGGTGTTGATCGAGCGGGAACACCAGCGTGGCCTCGGCGGGTGCCACCGGCAACACCTTGAGGCTCACTTCGGTGATGACACCCAGCGTGCCCAGGGAGCCGGCCAGCACGCGGCTGACGTCGTAGCCGGCGACGTTCTTCATGACCTGGCCGCCAAAGCTGAGCACCTCGCCCTTGCCATTGAGCAAGGTCGCGCCGAGCACGAAGTCGCGCACCGCACCGACCGCGGCGCGTGCCGGCCCGGACAGGCCGGCGGCGACCATGCCGCCGACGGTGGCGCCCCGCTCTTGCAGGCCCAGCGCGGCGTCGCCGAAGTGCGGTGGTTCGAACGCGAGGCACTGACCCTGGGCCGCGAGCAACGCCTCGAGCTCGGCCAGCGAAGTGCCACATCGGGCGGTCACCACCAGCTCGGTCGGCTCGTAGCTCGAGATGCCTTCGAGCACACGGGTGTCGAGCGTTTCGCCCTGGGGCGCCTCGCCGTAGAAATCCTTCGAGCCGCCGCCGCGAATGCACAACTGGGCGCCGGCGGCACGCGCGGCCTGGACCCGGTCGACCAGGCGTTGCAGTGCGGGGTCGCTGCCGTTCATGCGGTCTCCCGGGGGCCGGCCATCAGAACCGCGGGATGTCGGCGAACGGCAGCAGACCGCGCCGCACGTGCATCTTGCCGTACTCGGCGCAGCGCGCCAGCGACGGAATCGCCTTGCCGGGGTTGAGGAGCTCGCGCGGATCGAACGCACGCTTGAGCGAAAGCATCTGCTCGCGCTCGGCAGGCGCGAACTGCACGCACATCGCCGAGAGCTTTTCCACCCCGACGCCGTGCTCGCCCGAGATCGTGCCGCCCATCTCGACGCTGGTCTCGAGGATGTCGGCGCCGAACCGCTCGCAACGCTCCAACTGCTCCGCGTCGTTGGCATCGAACATGATCAGCGGGTGCAGGTTGCCGTCGCCGGCATGGAACACATTCGCGCAGCGCAACCCGTACTTCACCTCCATCGCCTGGATCGCCAGCAGGATGTCGGCCAGGCGCTTGCGCGGAATCGTCGAGTCCATGCACATGTAATCGGGGCTCAGCCGGCCGGTGGCGGGGAATGCGTTCTTGCGCCCGCTCCAGAACTTGAGGCGCTGGGCTTCGCTGTCGCTCACCTGCATGCGGGTGGCGCCGCTCGCGCCGAGCACCGCCTCCATGCGCTCGATCTCCTCGGCCACCTCCTCGGGCGTGCCATCGCTCTCGCACAGCAGGATTGCGGCGGCGTCGAGGTCGTAGCCGGCGTGCACGAAGTCTTCGACCGCCGCAGTCATCGGCTTGTCCATCATCTCCAACCCGGCCGGGATGATGCCGTGCGCAATGATGCTCGCGACCGCGTCGCCGGCCTTGCGGATGTCGTCGAAGCTGGCCATGATGCAGCGCGCGAGCGGCGGCCGCGGCACGAGCTTGACGGTCACCTCGAGCATCACCGCGAGCATGCCTTCGCTGCCGACCAGCACCGTCATCAGGTCCAGACCAGCGCAGTCGAGCGCCTCGGAGCCGAACTCGATCGCCTCGCCGCTCACCGTGAAGCCGCGCACGCGCAGCACGTTGTGCAGGGTCAGGCCGTACTTCAGGCAGTGCACACCGCCCGAGTTCTCGGCCACATTGCCGCCGATCGTGCAGGCGATCTGGCTGCTCGGGTCGGGGGCGTAATACAGACCGTGCTTCTCGGCGGCCTCGCTGATTGCGAGATTGCGCACGCCGCACTGCACGGTCGCGGTGCGTGCGAGCGCGTTGACAGCAATGATCTTGGTGAACTTGGCCAGGCTCAGGGTCACGCCCAGCCGGTTCGGCAGCGCACCGCCCGACAGGCCCGTGCCGGCGCCTCGCGCCACCACCGGCAGGCCCAGCCGATGGCAGACATGCAGCACCGCCGCGACCTGCGCCTCGGTCTCGGGCAGCGTCACCACCAGCGGCAGCTCGCGGTAGGCGGTCAGGCCGTCGCATTCGTAGGGGACCGTTTCTTCGCGCCGCCAGAGCAGCGCATGCGCGGGCAGCACCTCGGCCAGCGCCGCCACCGCCTCAGACTGGAGGCGCAGACGCTGCGCGCCGTCGACGCCCGGGGCCGTCGGTACAAGTGGATTCATGCCCTGCAATGTAGCGCGTCGCTGCCGGCCCCTTTCTTCTCGATGTCTGGGTGGTGCGTCGGCGGCACGGCCGAAGCCTGGCGCCCATCATCAATTCCCGGCATTCGCCAACCGCGTCGGCCCGACATTCAACGGCGCCGCGCGGTCGCCTTGGTGGCCGCGCGCTTGCGCGGTTCCGCTTTGGAGGCTCGGCTCGCGCGTGGGGTCTTGCGTGCCGTGCCGGGCGCTTTCCTCGGGGTCTGGCCCGCCGCGTCGATCGACGGCTGGGCCGCGACGCCGGCCGGGTTCTTCGCCGCGTCGGCTGCGCCGTCCTTCATCGCGGTGGCGGCAATCTGTGTGAACTGCTTGGTCAGCGCGCTCCACCACTCCGTCGGATCGACCGCGCCGGCGAATGCGGGCGTTGCGCCGCTCGGGCTCGCCGCCGCCGTGGAGGCATTCTGACGCGCCGGTTTGCGTGCGGGTCGGACTTCCTCGCGCGCCGACGTCGTGTCGGTAGCCGGCACATCGGGCATCGGGACTTTCAGCGAGTCGCGCAGATCGGCCATCTGCACATTCATCGTCTTCAGGGTCGACAGCGTCATGCGCTGGACCTCGATGGCCTGGATCGTGGTGGCCAGCATGCGCGCGTTCTGCTCGAGCCAGAACTGCACCGTGCGCAGCTCCTCGATGCGCTTGGCCAGCTCCTCGGGGTTCAAGGTCGGCGCGACCCATTGGCCCATGCTCGGCAGCGCGGCACCGGCGTTTTTCACCAGGCCTTGCAGGAAGTCGAAACCGGGGACGAGTTTCGTGAAGCTGGACGACGCATCGGTCATGATGGATTTCCTCGGACGGTGGGGCCGATTCTGCACTGGTCACCACGGCCTGCGCAAAGGCCACGGCGCGCCACCCGGTCCGCGTCAACGCACCTCGCCGAGCTCGATGCGCAACACGCCATCGCCCTGTTGCCAGTGCAGCCGGCCGAGCACATCCATGCCAAGCAGCGGGCGCTCGTCCAGGCCGCGCAGCGCCACGATGCGCAGGCGCTGCGCGCTCACACCGCCCTGCAGAACGATGTCGGCGCGCACCACCTGACCGGTGACGACGCCGCCGGCGGTGCTCGAGCGCACCGCACCCAGCGACGCGAGCCCGAGCTCACGCGCCAGCGTGGCCGAGATCGCGGTCGTGGTGGCGCCGGTGTCGATAAGGAAGTCGACCGAGCGCCCGTCGACGCTGCCGGGCCAGTGGTAGTGACCGTCCGGGCCACGGCGGATCTCGATCGTGCTGCCGTTCACGTCGAAGCGCGTCTGTTGCGCCCGGTGCATCCACCACTGGATGCCCAGGAACACCAGCACGCCCAGCAGCAGCCAGATCGTCACGAGCTTGAAGCTGCGGGGCAGATCGTGGTTCATGGGTTCGCAACGGGCGTTCAGCGCCTCACGTTCGGCGCGATTTCACGTGCTTGCGGCACGCTGTGCCGGCGCGACCTTCTGCTCGATCGCGCCGAACAGGCTGGCCCCGTCCGTGCCCTTCATCTCGATCCGGATCGTGTCGCCGAACTGCATGAACCCAGTCCTTGGCACGCCGCTCTCGAGGGTCTCGATGGCGCGCTTCTCGGCAATGCACGAGTAGCCGCGTGTCCAGTCCTGGTTGCTCACGGTGCCGCTGCCGACGATCGAGCCGGCACGCACGTTGCGTGTCTTGCAGAGGTGCGCGATCAACTGGCCGAAGTGGAACGTCATCTCGGGCCCGGCGTTGCACAGCCCGACGCGCTTGCCATTCCACACGCTCTCGAGGTTCAGGTGCACGCGCCCGTCCTGCCAGGCGCTGCCGAGTTCGTCGGGCGTGGCCGCGATCGGGCTGAAGGCGGTCGCGGGCTTGCTCTGCACGAAGCCGAAGCCCTTCGCGAGCTCGGCGGGGATCAGATGGCGCAGGCTCACGTCGTTGGCGAGCCTCACGAGGCGGATCGCTTCCAGCGCCGCGTCGGGCGCGCAGCCCATCGCCACGTCGCCGGTGACCACCGCGACCTCGGCCTCGAAGTCGATGCCGAATTCAGTGCTTGGGCAAAGGATGGCGTCGCAGGGCCCGAGAAAATCATCGCTGCCGCCCTGGTACATCAGCGGGTCGGTGTAGAAGCTCTCGGGAACTTGGGCGCCCCGCGCCTTTCGAACCAGCTCGACGTGGTTGATGAAGGCCGAGCCGTCGGCCCACTGGAAGGCGCGCGGCAGCGGTGCCATGCAGCGTGCCGGCTCGAACGCGAACGCGTGGCGGGCCTTGCCGTGGTTGAGTGTCTGGGACAGCTCTTCGAGTTGCGGAGACAGGAAGTTCCAGTCGTCCAGCACCTGTTGCAGCCGCGTGGCGATGCCGTTGGCGTGATGTGCAATGCTCAGATCGCGCGAGACGACGACAAGTTGACCGTCGCGCGAGCCGTCGTGGTAGGTGGCGAGTTTCATGGAGATGTGGGATGGAAGAACAGGGATGCCGATGACAAGCTATTGTCGATGCATGACGCGCACCGC
The DNA here is from genome assembly GCA_039921765.1 of Burkholderiaceae bacterium. Lineage (GTDB taxonomy): Bacteria > Pseudomonadota > Gammaproteobacteria > Burkholderiales > Burkholderiaceae_C > JBDSBD01. The sequence continues at coordinate 473 of JBDSBD010000270.1, read as the reverse complement.
GAACCCGATGCCCGAACGGGCGCTGGCCATCCGCCGCGCTGCAAGGTGCTGGCCATGCTGAGCGCGGCGGCGCTGCTGATGCACGGCATGCTGTTGGGTGGGCTCGGGGGGGCGCAGTTCGAGCCTGCCGTGCCGCTGCAGCGTGGTGCGACCTTGCAGGTGCGCACCGTGGCCGATTCGGACGCAAACGCCACGGCCACGGCGGCAACGGCGTTGACATCGGCAAGGATTGCCGCCGCCCTCGAGCCCTCGGACTACCCGGCCGCGCGCCGGGTGACGCGTGGCAACGGCGTGCGCGACATCGCCGAATCTGCCGCGGGGTCGACGTTGTCTTCGAAGGCGCAGGCGGCGCAGCGGGTCCCGATGCCGCCGCGTGGGCAGTCCCTGCGACGTGCGCGGCCTGTCGACCTGGCGCAATCTCATGACGCGCGGTTCGACGCAGATGCGTCGAGGCCTCGACACGTGCCGGCGCC
>JBDSBD010000269.1:0-2527 GCA_039921765.1 Burkholderiaceae bacterium | reverse complement strand
TGGTGCGCTCGTGGGCGAGCAGGTACTTGGCGTAGGTCCAGCCCTTGTTCTCCTCGCCGACGAGGTTGTCGGCGGGGACCTCGACGTTGTCGAACCAGACTTCGTTGACTTCGTGCTCGCCGTCCATCGTGATGATCGGGCGCACCGAGACACCCGGGCTCTTCATGTCGATCAGCAGGAAGCTGATGCCGGTCTGCGGCTTGCCTTCGTTGCTGGTGCGCACCAGGCAGAAGATCCAGTCGCCGTACTGGCCGAGCGTGGTCCAGGTCTTCTGACCGTTGACGAGGTAGTAGTCGCCCCTGCGTTCGGCCTTGGTCTTGACCGACGCGAGGTCCGAGCCCGAGCCCTGCTCGCTGTAGCCCTGGCTCCACCAGACTTCGCCGCTCATGATGTCGGGCAGGAAGCGTTGCTGCTGCGCGGGCGTGCCGAACGCCATGATCACCTGTGCCACCATCACCGGGCCGAACGGAACGACGCGTGGCGCACCGGCCAGCGCGCATTCCTCTTCGAACAAATGCTTCTGGATCGCGTTCCAGCCCGGCCCGCCGAACTGCTTGGGCCAACCCCAGCCGTGCCAGCCTTTCGCACCGAGGATGCGGGCCCAGCGCTGCAGGTCGTCCTTGGACAGGTGCAGCGCGTTGTGCACCTTGTGGCTGATGTCCTTCGGCAGGTTCTGCGCCACCCAGGTTCGGATTTCCTCGCGGAAGGCTTGTTCCTCGGGGGTGAAGTTCAGATCCATGGGGCGAGTCTCCGAAGTGCGGTCAACGGCTGTTTTAGCACGAGCGTGCCATTGTCTTCTGTCCTCGGCGCGACACCCGCTGATTCTCGGCGCGCCGTCGATAATCGTGCCGATGCAAACCCGGGGCTATCGCGCGACGGTGGCTGCGCTTGCCACGGGGCAGCTTGCCTGCTGGGCGGCGCTGTACTACGCGTTCTCGTCGTTCGTGCTGCCGATGCAGCGCCACACGGGCTGGTCATCACCGCAGACGATGGGCGCGTTCACGATCGGGCTGGCGGTGTGGGGCGCAGCAAGCTATGCGGTGGGCGCCGCGATCGATCGCGGCCGGGGCCGTGCGGTGCTGACGCTGGGCGCGGCGCTGGGCGGGCTCGGCATGCTGCTGTGGTCGCAGGCGCACACCTTGCCCCTGCTGTACGCCGCCTGGGCGCTGCTCGGCGCCGCGATGGCGATGACCTTGTACGAACCGGCGTTCAGCGTGCTGGCCAAGCGCTATCCGGAGCGCTACCGCGAGGCCATCACCACGCTGACACTGGTCGGCGGCTTTGCCAGCACGGTGTCGTTCCCGGCGGTGGCGTGGCTGCTCGCCCACCTCGACTGGCGTGGTGCGCTGCAGGCGATCGGCGCGGTGCTGCTGCTCGGCGTGGCGCCCTTGCATGCGTGGGCGCTGCGCAGCGCCACACCGGCGTCGACCGTGGCGCGACCGCAAACCCGGGTCGGCGATCCTGCAGCCATCGATGCTGCCGGTCGCAATGCCGATCGCGACCTGCAAGGCGGCGCGGTTGACGGAGCCAGCGATCATGGCCATGGCGACGCTCGCGCCGACGCGACGCTTCGCGAGGCCTTGCACCAGCGTTCGTTCTGGCTGCTCGCCATCACCTTCACGCTCTACTCGTTCGCGGTGGCCGCGGTGTGGGCGCACATCATGCCGGCACTCGCCGCCAAGGGACGCAGCGAAGTCCAGGCGCTTGCGGTCGTGGTCTGGTTCGGGCCGGCCCAGGTGGCGGGACGTTTCGCCTTCCTGCTGTTCGGTCGTCGCGCCTCGACGCGCGCGCTCGGCCTGACCGTGCTCGCCGGGCTGCCGGTTGCGCTGGCGATCTTCGCACTGGCCGAGCACACCGTCGCGCTGCTGGTGTTCGCGCTGCTCTTCGGTGTTGCCAACGGACTCGTCACGATCGTGCGCGGTGGGCTGGTGCCCGAGTACTTCGGCCGTGCACACGTGGGCCGCATCAGCGGCGCGATGACCTCGATCGCGCTGCTCGCCCGCGCCGCCGCGCCGCTCGCGACCGCGTGGCTGCTGCTCGCGCTGACGGGCTATCGGGAGATGCTGCTGGTGCTGGTGGCGGTCGGTGTGGCGGCGGTCGCTGCCTTCGCGCTGGCCGGCGCATCGTCAAGACCGACGCGCTGATCCTGGGCCGCGACGCTCGACAGGCTCGCCGCGGATCGGCCGTTCCGGTCGCGAACGACGGTGCTATTCAGGCTCGCTGAGGAAGGTCGCCTGCATGCGCGGTCGAAGCCGGGCGAGCCCGCGGCCGCGAACGAGATCGCAGGCCGCCTGCAGGCACAGGCACAGCAGTTCGCCGGTCTCGGCGGCCGTGGCGGCAAGCCAGCCGTGGTGCTTGACCATGTAGTAGCGCCGGCTTTGATAGTAGTGACGGGCAATGCATCCCGAGATGCGCGTGTCGTCGTCGGAGGAACTCGCACCTGCGACGTGATGGGCGAGGGCGGTGCCCAGGGCCCAGGTCTCGAAGCCGGCGTCCGCGGCGCGCCGGCACAGGTCGGTCTCTTCCC
>JBDSBD010000268.1:0-5795 GCA_039921765.1 Burkholderiaceae bacterium | reverse complement strand
GTCAGGGCTTGAGCCGTGATGATTTCGGCCTGAATGCGGCGCGCTGTCTGGAAAGCGCGATCCTCGAAGTCGGGGCCGAGAATGTCGCCGCGTTCATCGGCGAGCCGGTGCAAGGCGCTGGTGGCGTGATCGTTCCGCCCGACACCTACTGGCCCGAGATCCAGCGCATCTGCGACAAATACGGTGTGCTGGTCGTCTCCGACGAAGTCATCTGCGGCTTCGGCCGCACCGGGCAATGGTTCGGCTGCGAGCGCTTCGGTTTCAAACCCGACCTGATGACTTTCGCGAAGGGCGTGACCTCGGGCTATGTGCCGCTCGGCGGCGTGATGGTCGGCGAGCGCATCGCTAAAGTGCTGATCGAGCAAGGCGGCGAGTTCAACCATGGCTACACCTACAGCGGCCACCCGGTCGCGTGCGCGGTGGCGCTCGCGAACATCCGGTTGCTGCAGCGAGACCGCATCGTCGACACCGTTCGCGACGACACCGGCCCGTACCTCGCCGAACAGTTCGCGACGCTGATGACGCATCCGCTGGTCGGCGAAGTGCAGACCTGCGGCCTGATGGGTGCGGTGCAGCTCGTGAAGGACAAGGCCACCGGCGCGCCCTTCCCGTCCGAACTCGACATCGGCATGGTCTGTCGCGGCCACTGCTTCGGCAACGGGCTGATCATGCGCGCGGTCGGCGACCGCATGATCGTCGCGCCGCCGCTGGTGATCACGCGCGCGCAAATCGACGAGATGATGGCGCTGATCCGACGTTGTCTCGATCTGACATTGGCCGACGTGACCCGCAACGGCTGGGGCTGAAAATAGCGCCCGGTTTCATTCCACTCGCAACGAGATGAGCAGCTCAGAAAACACAGGCGCGTCGTTCCTGCAGATTCGCGACATCGTGAAGGAGTTTGGCGGCCACAAGGCCGTCGACCACGTCAGCATCGACATCGCCAAGGGCGAGATTTTCGCGCTGCTCGGCTCGAGCGGCTGCGGCAAGACGACCTTGCTGCGCATGCTGGGCGGTTTCGAGACCCCGACCTCGGGCCAGATCCTGCTGAACGGGCAGGACCTCGCCGGCATGCCGCCCTACGAGCGGCCACTCAACATGATGTTCCAGAGCTATGCGCTCTTTCCGCACCTGAGCGTGCGCGACAACATCGCATTCGGCCTGCGCCGCGACAGGTTGCCGTCCCGCCAGATCCAGGCTCGGGTCGATGCGATGCTCGAGCTCGTGCAGCTGGAAGCCTTCGCGAAGCGCCGTCCGCACCAGCTCTCGGGTGGCCAGCAGCAGCGCGTCGCACTGGCACGCAGCCTGGCGAAGAAGCCGCAGCTGCTGTTGCTTGACGAGCCGCTCGGCGCGCTCGACAGGAAGCTGCGCGAGCAGACCCAGATCGAGCTCGTCAACATCATCGAAGAGGTCGGTGTGACCTGCGTGATGGTCACGCACGACCAGGAAGAGGCGATGACGATGGCCTCGCGCATCGCGGTGATGAGCAAGGGCCGCTTGATGCAGGTGGGTGCGCCCAGCGAGATCTACGAGACCCCGGCCAACCGCTTCGTCGCCGACTTCATCGGCAATGTCAACCTGATGGACGGCACACTCGCGAAGGACGAGCCCGACCACGCAATCATTGCCTGCGCCGACTGCACCCACTTTGTTGGCCACGGCATCACCGGCACCGAGGGCATGGCCGTCACGGTGGCGCTGCGGCCCGAGAAGATCCGCATCGCGCGGGAGCCCGAGGCGGCACCGGATGGCGAGCCCGGGAGCAACTTCAACCGGGTGCGCGGCACCATCAAGGACATGGCCTACTTCGGCAGCTTCAGTGTCTACCATCTGCTGCTGGAGAGCGGACTGGTGCTCAAGGTCAGCTCGAGCAACAGCGAGCGCCACATCGACCGGCGCCTGAGCTGGGGTGACGTGGCGTGGGCGAGCTGGCCGCCGTCGGCGCAGGTGGTGCTGACGCGATGAGCGATGCCTCGACGACGCAACGCACGCCGCGCCCTGCGCCCGGCGATCCCCACGCACCCAGCGCGCGCAATCCCTCCGGTGCATCGCTTGCGCGCACCCCGGACCCGGCTTCGCCACGGGTCACGGCGCTGCCGCCGCGCAGCGGACGCCGTGCCGTGATCGGCCTGCCCTACCTGTGGTTGCTGGTGTTCTTCCTGGTGCCGTTCCTGGTCGTGCTGAAGATCAGCGTCTCCGAGATGGACACCGCCCGTGTCGGCGACGTGCTCAGCTTCAAGGATGGTGTGCTCGCATTGACGCTGCGCCTGAGCAATTACGCGACGATCGTGCAAGACGATCTGTACGCCCTGACCTATCTCTCAAGTCTGAAATACGCCGCCATCACGACGCTGCTGTGCCTGGGCGTCGGCTACCCGTTTGCCTACTTCATGGCGCGCGCCAAGGCGGGTCGACAGCCTGCCTTGCTGATGCTGGTGATGCTGCCGTTCTGGACCTCGTTCCTGCTGCGCGTCTACGCGTGGAAAGGACTGCTGACCGAGCACGGCTGGCTGTCCAACCTGATCGAAGCCGTCGGCCTGGACCGCCTGCTCGCCGCCGCCGGAATGATCGCTGCGCCCGGCCAGTTGATGAACACGCCGTTCTCGCTGGTGCTGGGCATGACCTACAGCTACCTGCCGTTCATGATCCTGCCGCTCTACGCCAACCTTTCCAAGATGGACCTGCGCCTGCTCGAGGCGGCCAGCGACCTGGGTGCGAGCGCCTGGGTCGCGTTCTGGCGCATCACGGTGCCGCTGTCGAAGGCCGGCATCATTGCCGGGTCCATGCTGGTCTTCATCCCCTGCGTCGGCGAATACGTGATCCCCGAGCTGCTCGGCGGGCCGCAGACCCAGATGATCGGGCGCACCCTGTGGGACGAGTTCTTCAGCAACAACGACTGGCCGATGGCGTCGACCGTCGCGGTGGCGATGGTGCTGCTGATCATCGTGCCGCTGGCGATCTTCGGCAAATACCAGGCCCAGGCCGGGGAGCGGCGATCATGAACCTCTCGACGGGAGGGTGGGCATGAACCTGCTGCGGCGCCACCGACAAGCGCTCGGACTCGCGCGCGGCAAAACCGCGCGCCGGGTGCCCGAATGAGCGCCGCCACGTTCAACCGCTGGTTAGGCCGCGGCTGGCTGTCGGTGGGCTACGCCTTCCTGTACCTGCCGATCGTCACGCTGGTGCTCTATTCGTTCAACGATTCGCCGCTGCCCAACGTCTGGCGCGGCTTCACACTGAAGTGGTATGTGGCGCTCGGCTCGGACGAGGAGATGATCACCGGATTGTGGCTGTCGCTGAAGATCGCGTTCGCCAGCGCCTGCGCATCGGTCGTCCTGGGCACCCTGGCGGCGTTTGCGCTCGTCAGGTACCGGCGCTTCTCGGGCCGCACGCTGTTCACGGGCATGGTGAGCGCGCCGCTGGTGATGCCCGAGGTCATCGTCGGGTTGTCGCTGCTGCTGATGCTGGTGTCGCTGCAGCGCGTGACGCAAGACATCTTCGGGGTCGGCTTTCCCGAACGCGGGTTGCTGACGATCTGGATGGGTCATCTGCTGCTCGGCATGGCCTACGCCACGGTCGTCGTCCAGGCTCGGCTGCGCGAGCTCAATCCGCAGCTCGAAGAGGCTGCGCTGGACCTGGGCGCGCGCCCCTGGCAGGTGTTTCGCCTCGTCACCTTGCCGATCATTGCGCCGTCACTCGTCGCGGCCTGGCTGCTCACCTTCACGCTGTCACTCGACGACGTGGTGCTGTCGGCCTTCCTGTCGGGCCCGGGCTCGACCACGATGCCGCTGGTGATCTTCTCGCGCGCCCGCCTCGGCCTGAACCCGAGTGTGAACACGGTTGCCACCTTGATCGTCGTCGTGGTGTCGATCGGCGTGATCGCGGCGAGCTGGTTGATCGCCCGGCGCGAGCGCATCCGCGCGTGCGAGATCGCCGCGGCCGCGCGGGTCGACTGAGTCCGGCACTCGATGACGTCGGCCCGCGCCGCGCGCACGCCCTGGCTGTCGTACCTGTGCCTGGCCTCCAGCATGGCGCTGGTGGGCAGCTATGTCGGGCTGTCCAAGGTGCTGGTCGTGGTGTTCCCGGTCTTCCTGCTGGCCTGGCTGCGCTTTGGCATCGCCGCGGTGGCAATGGCCGGCTGGGTGCGGCGCGGCCCCAGCGAGGCACCCCTGGACGCGCACGACCGCCGGCTGCTGTTTCTCGGCTCGTTCCTCGGCAATTTCCTGTTCTCGGTATTCATGCTGTATGGCATCGCGCGCAGCTCGGCGCTCGCGGCCGGTGTGATCATGGCGGGCATTCCGGCCGCGGTGGCGTTGCTGTCGCGCCTGTTTCTGCACGAGCGCATTGCGCCGCGCACGATGCTGGGCATCGGCTGCGAGGTCGGCGGTGTCGCGCTGGTGTCGCTCGGCAAGAACGGCGGCGCGGCGGACAGCGGATCGTGGATCGGCAACGCGCTGCTGCTCGGCTCGGTGCTGTGCGAGGCAAGCTACGTGGTGATCGGCAAGCAGCTCACCGGGCGCATCGGCCCGAAACGCATCAGCGCGCTGATCAATCTGTGGGGGCTGGCGCTCGTCACCGGCTTCGGTCTGTGGCAGGCGCTCTCGTTCGACTTCGGCGCGGTGGGCGCCGGCTCATGGTGGCTGCTGCTGTTCTATTCGCTCGCTGCCAGCATGGTCACGGTCTGGCTCTGGATGATTGGCGTGAAGCACGTGCCGGCGTCCCGGGCCGGCATCTTCACGGTGATGCTGCCGATCAGCGCGGCGCTGGTCGGCATGCTGTTCCTCGGCGAACGCATCAACACCGTGCAGGCCGCCGCGTTCGCGCTCGCGCTCGCCGGCGTGGTGCTGGCCACCTGGCCGGGCCGAGGAGCTGCGACCGTGCTGCCACCGGCCTGACCCACCGATCGGCGGGCGCTGCATGGCTGCATGCGCCTCTTGAGTTCTGAGTCTCAGTATGGCCCTGGAGCGTCCTGTGCAGCTCGCAACACAGGTCCGTATCAGGCCGGCACGGCGACGGCCTCCCGTGCCCGCGCCTGCACGGCCTGCGGGCGCTCGTGCTTGAGGCCATGATCCGACCAGACCTGGCGCCAGCGCCGCGCACCGGCCCGGCCGTTGCGCAACCCGAGCATGTGGCGCGCCACGTGCGACCAGGGCTCGCCTTGGGCGACCACGCGCTGCATGTAGGCCACCATCTCCGACTCGAGCGCGTCCGGGTCGTGTTCGGTCCGGGCCGCGCCGAAAAAGCGTTCGTCCCAGTCCGCCATCAGCCCCGGGTGGTGATAGGCCTCGCGGCCGACCATCACCCCATCAACGTGCAGGAGTTGCTCCTCGATCTGCGCGTTCGTCTTCACGCCGCCGTTGAGCACGATCGTGAGCTCGGGGAAATCGCGTTTCAGACGGTGCACCAACTCGTAGCGCAGCGGCGGCAGCTCGCGGTTCTCTTTCGGGCTCAGGCCCTTCAGCCAGGCGTTGCGCGCGTGCACGATGAAGACCTCGCAGCCGGCTTGCGCCACCGTGCCGACGAAGTCGCGCACGAATTCAAAGCGTTCGGTCCGGTCGATGCCGATGCGGTGCTTCACCGTCACCGGCAGACTCGCGGCATCACGCATCGCCATCACGCAGTCGGCCACCAGTTGCGGCTCGGCCATCAGGCAGGCACCGAACGCGCCGCGCTGCACGCGCTCGCTCGGGCAGCCGCAGTTGAGGTTGATCTCGGCATAGCCCGAGCGCTCGCCGAGCCTGGCTGCTGCCGCCAGTTCCGCCGGCTCGCTGCCGCCGAGCTGGAGGGCGACCGGC
>JBDSBD010000267.1:0-2869 GCA_039921765.1 Burkholderiaceae bacterium | reverse complement strand
CCGGTGGAGGTGTCGGTGGCCTGCGCCACGCCCTGCTGCAGCGCGTTGTAGACCTCGTTCGACGGGATCGAGACGATGGAGGCACCGGCACCGGCCCACATCTGCGCAAAGGTGGCACCGGCCGAGCGCACCTTCAGTCCGGCGGCGTCGGCGGGCAGCTTGATGCACTTGTCCTTGGCCCCGAAAGCGCCGGCCAGCCAGGCGTCGGCCAGCACCTTCACGCCGCCTTGTTCGATCACGGCCTTGATGTCCTTCATGAAGTCCGAATCATTGAGGCGTCGCGCCCGCGCATGGCTGCGCACGAGGCCCGGCATCAAGGTGGCGCCGAACTGTGGGTGAAAACCCGAGGCGTAGTCGAGCGGGAACGAGCTCATGTCGATCTGGCCGTTGAGCATGGCCTTCCACTGCTCTTGCGCCTTGACCAGGCTCGAGCCCGGGAAGACCTTGATCTCCAGCCCGACCTTGGCGGCGGCGACATCGCGCGCGATCATCTGCACCATCTCGTCGCGCACATCGCCCTTGCCGCCGGGGAACTGGTGCGAGGCCTTCAAGGTGATGTTGTCGGCGAAAGCCGGCGCAAGAGGCATGGCGGCAAGCAGGAGTGCCGACAGGGCCTGGGTGATGAGCGAAGTTGTTCTGTTCACGCGCTGTCTCCGGTTGGTGTGGTGGGTGTCTCTGGCACCGCGCCCGATGCGTCGCTGTATCGTGCGCGGCGAAACGCCCACTGTAGTGAATTGCCGGCCCCTTGCCGGTCGGTGAATTCCATGACACCGGACAACCACTGCGCCGGCGCAGGCAGGCGCCTCGCGCGGTACGCGCCGCCCCGGGTTTTGCGTGCGGCCGTCGCGGTGCGGCGGTTCTTCCAGGCGCAGCGATCCGGTAACGATGGCGATAGAACAGGTCTGCGCGCCTGGCAAGACGACCACCGCGTTGCGCTGGATTCAGGGGAGCGTCGGCATGACCAGCAGCACGCTGGCCGGCTGCTGGGTGCGATTGAACAGTTGGCGCGCCTCGCCGGGAGCGAGCCGGCAACTGTCCAGGCGATGGAGCGTGGCGGTCTGCGTCGCGTCACCGAATTTTGCGGTGATCTCGACCTCGCCTTCCAGGACGACGTAGAACTTCTCGACCGGCGAGTCTGCGAGGGTGGTGCCGCCACCGGGTTGGATGACGGACAGGCCGATCCAGGCCGTGTCCGAAGGCCCGGCTTCGCGGCCTTGCAGTCGGCGCAGGGTCATCGCCACGTGCCCAGGCGCGCTGTAGGTCGGCGCGCGGTCTTGTCGGACGACGTTCATCGCACGGCTCTAAGGCGCGAGCACCACGCGATCGGGCGAGCCGGCGATGACGCGCCGATAGGCCTGCGCCGCCTGCTCGAGCGGCACGAGTGCATCGGCGTCGACCTCGAACGCCCTGAGGGAGCCGTCCTCGAACCACGGGGCGAGCTCGTCGAGGATCGGTGCGCACTGCGTGACTGCAAGCTTGAGGCTGTCGACGCCCAGCATCCGCACGTTGCGGCGGTAGACGGCAGGATGTCGAAGGGCACCGAACGTTCGATTGTCGAGATCAGGATTTGTGTGCCGGCCATCGCCAGGCAGTCGAGCGCTGCCGCGAAGTACGGCGAGCCGACGGTGTTGTAGGCGATGTCCGCACCGCCGCCTCCCATCGACGGGGCACCGGTCTTCGGGTCGCGGACATGAATGTGCACGGCTGCCGCGCCGGCCTCGGCCGCTTTGAGGCATTCTTGCGAGATCTGCGATGGCGTGATCGGCAGGTGCGGCGTTTGTTCCGGCCGGGTCAGGTTGTCAGTCACGTCGCGACCAAGGCCTGTGCTGCGCATCCGGGCCGCATTCGCAGCGCAAGACGGTCGACCACACACGCCGGAACGTGATGCGCGCGTCCGAACTTCGGCGCGGGCGCGGTCAACCCGCGCCGGGGCGGTGGCGCGGCGTGACTGGCAGCCCGACGCTGCCGCCCACACCCACGATGTCGGGTCAGCTGCGGTGGTCAGGTTCACCCGACGCGGGCCTTGGGAAACGCCCGGCTCATCCAGAGATAGATCGCGGCTCCCACCAGCAGCGCGCCAGCGGCGATCTCGAGCGACGCCGTGAAACCGGCCGCGGGTGTTGCGTTGTGGCTCAGCAGCAGCGCCACCAGCGGCGGACCGACGATCTGCCCGATGCCGTAGAGCACGGTGAGCAGGCCGATGCCGCTTGCGCTGTTGCGTGGCATCAGCAGCCGCACTTCTTGCAGCGCGAAGAACGCGATCACCGTTGCCGGCAGTCCGACCAACAGGCTGCCGATCGCGAAGCCGGCCAAGGTCGGGCTCCACAGGCCTGCCGCGATGCCGATCGCCTGGATGACGTAGGCGCCGGCCAGCAACAGGCGCAGATCGCCGGCGATGCGCAGGCGGGTTGCGAGCAGGGCACCGAAGATCACGCCGACGCCGAAGATCGGCCAGAAGATGTCAAGCCAGGGTGAGCCGGGCAGCGCCTGGCGCGCGATCACCGGCAGGAAGGTCGCGGTGACGATGTAGCCGAAACCGGCCAGGCCGTAGGCGAGCGCAAGGCAGGCAATCTCGATGCCGCCCGCGGTCGCCGGTGCGTCTGCAGCAACCGCCCGCGGAGTCGCCGCAGCGCTCTCGCACGGCGCGTCGGGGCGGCTGTGAAAGACTCGCCACACCAGCGCACTGAGGGCGAACGCGAGCACACCGAGAACCAGCCACGCGGTGCTCGCACGCCAATGCCAGGCCACCATCACGCTCGCGAACAAGCCGCTGACGACGATGCCGGCGCCCGGCCCGGTGAACATCGCGCCGCCGAGCGCCGTGGCTCCATGGCGCGTCAACCGGGACAGACACCAGCCCGTCGCATAG
>JBDSBD010000266.1:0-3713 GCA_039921765.1 Burkholderiaceae bacterium | reverse complement strand
GATCGCGATGGCGAACGCGCCGAAGCTGCTGCTGATGGACGAACCGACCGCCGGCATGGCGCCGAAGGAGCGCAACGAGCTGATGGCGCTGACCAAGGCGCTGGTGGTCGAACGCGGCATCGCGGTCCTGTTCACCGAGCACAGCATGGACGTGGTGTTCGCCTATGCCGATCGCATGATCGTGCTGGCGCGCGGCCGGCACATCGCGGCGGGCAAGCCGGCCGAGATCCGTGACCACCCGAAGGTGCAGGAGGTCTACTTCGGTCGCGGCACGACCTTCGAGAAGAAGAACAAGGCGGCGCGCACATGAACCTGCTCGAAGTTCGCGGCCTGAAGGCCTGGTATGGCGCCGCGCAGATCCTCTTCGACGTGGAGCTGACGGTGGCGCGCGGCGAGGTGGTCGCGCTGATGGGGCGCAACGGCGCCGGCAAGTCGACCACGCTGAAGGCCGTGATGGGGCTGCTGGCCAAGCGCAAGGGACAGGTGAGCTTTCTCGGGCGCGACATCTCGCGGCGCGAGTCGCACGAGATCGCGCGCGCGGGCCTGGGCTATGTGCCCGAGGACCGGCGCGTCTTCGCCGACCTGAGCGTGATGGAAAACCTCGCGGTCGGGCGCCAGCCGCCACGCGTCTGGGCGGACGGCAGCGCGGCCCCGCTGTGGACGTCCGAGCGCCTTTTCAAGCTCTTTCCCAACCTCGGCGAAATGCCCGAGCGCCACGGCGGGCGCATGAGCGGCGGCGAGCAGCAGATGCTGGCGGTCGCGCGCACCCTCATGGGCAACCCTTTCCTGGTCCTGCTCGACGAGCCCTCGGAAGGTGTCGCGCCGGTGATCGTCGAGCAGATGGTGGAGATGATCCTCGAGCTCAAGGGCCAGGGCGTGAGCATCCTGTTGTGCGAACAGAACATGCATTTCGCAGCGCTGGTCTCGGACCGCGCCTATGTGCTCGAGAAGGGCCAGATCCGCCACCAGGCCTCGATGGCCGAGCTCGCCGCCGACGATGCGGTGCGGCGCGCCTATCTGAGCGTCTGAGCCGGCGTCACCGGGGACCCATCCGATGCCAACGAACTCGAACTGCGCGCACGTGACCGGCCCCGGCATCCGTCTGCATGTCAACGGGCAGGCGCATGCGCTGGCCGTACCGCGCGACGCGCCGCTGCTGTACGTGCTGCGCAACGACCTCGGGCTGAACGGCCCGAAGTACGGCTGCGGCCTGGGTGAATGCGGCGCCTGCACGGTGCTCGTCGATGGCACCGAGGCGCGCTCCTGCGTGATCCCGGTCGGCGGTGTCGAGGGCCGCCACATCACCACGCTCGAAGGCCTGGGCACGCCGGATCATCTGCACCCGGTGCAGCAGGCCTTCATCGAGTGCCAGGCCGCGCAGTGCGGCTACTGCCTGAACGGCATGATCGTGAGCTCCGTCGCGCTGCTCGCGCGCTGCCCGCAGCCCACCGACCCGCAGGTGCGCGAGGCGCTGGCACACAACCTGTGCCGCTGCGGTGCCCACCTCGAGATCCTGCAGGCGGTGCAGCGCGCCGCCGAGCGGATGCAAGCAAGCGGTCCGGGCCGGGGCAGCGACGCCCCGGCGAAGTTGTCGTGCGGCGAGGTCGACCCGACCCCGGCCGGCCCCGGGCCGGTCCACCGGCGCTTCGGATCGGCCTGAGCCCCGGTTGCCAACGAGGCTGGATCATGACGCGCCGCGCCGACTCTCCCCCGCGCACCCGTGCCGACTACCGCGCCGCGCGCGGCGTGCTGCTCGTCACGCGCGATCCACCGCCCACCGTGCAGGCCGCAGGCCAGCCGATGGCGGTGCCATCGAACCCGGCCGAGGGCGCCGAGCTGCTGATCGCAGTGTGGGACGACGGCAGCGTCAACGCGCTGCACGGCCACGTCGACCTCGGCACGGGACTGGCCACCGCGATCGCGCAGATCGCCGCCGAAGAGCTCGACGTCGAGCTGGCGCAGGTGCGCGCCGTGCTCGGCCACACCGCGAGCGCGCCGAACCAGGGCCTGACGATCGCCAGCGCCTCGATCCAGGTCTACGCGGTGCCGCTGCGCGCGGCCGCGGCGCTGGCGCGCGCGTGGCTCATCGAGCGCGCCGCACAGGTGCTGCAACAGCCGGCCGATGCGCTCGAGATCACGGCGGGAGTGGTGCACGCACGCGGCCCGGCGGGTCACGACCGTGGCGCCCCCGGCGGTGACGGTGTCGCTGCACCTGGCGTCTCGTACGCCGCGCTGCTGCACGGCGCACAGGTCGAGCTGAAGCTGCCGGCCGACCTGACCGAGGTGCGCGTGAAGTCCCCGGCCGAACACCGCATCGTCGGCCGCTCGGCGCCGCGTGTCGACATCCCGGCCAAGGCCACCGGCGGCGCGCTGTTCGTGCACGACGTGCGCCTGCCCGGGATGCTGCACGGCCGGGTCGTGCGCCCGCCGTATGCAGGCGTCGATGCGGGGGCGTTCGTCGGCAACACCCTGGAGTCGGTCGACGAAAGCTCGATCTCGCACATTCCCGGCATCCGCGCGGTCGTCGTGATCCGCGACTTCGTCGGCATCGTCGCCGAGCGCGAGGAACACGCCGAGGCCGCGATGCGAGCGCTGCGCGTGCGCTGGAAACCCTGGCCCGGGATGCGCCCGCTGGGCGATCTCGAACACGCGCTGAGCACCCACCCGGCGACGCGCCGCGTGCTGCTCGAGCAAGGCGACGTGGCGGCCGCGAACCTTGCGGCGGCGCAAACGATGCCGCGGACCTATGTCTGGCCCTACCAGCTGCACGCGTCGATCGGGCCGTCGTGCGCGGTTGCGCAATGGCACGGGCCGGCGCCTGAGGGCGAACCCCCTGGTGCGCAGCAGCCCACGCTCACGGTCTGGGCCGGCACGCAGAACCCGCACGTGCTGCGTGCCGACCTGGCGCGCCTGGCCGGCGTGCCCGACACCGCGGTCGATGTGATCCGCATGGAAGCCTCGGGCTGCTACGGACGCAACAGCGCCGACGACGTGGCCGCCGATGCGGCGCTGCTGGCACGCGCGGTGGGTGCGCCGGTGCGCGTGCAACTCTCGCGCGAACAGGAGCACCTGTGGGAGCCCAAGGGCGCGGCGCAGCTGATGCAGATCGACGGCGGCCTGAACGCCGAAGGCACGGTCGCGGCCTACGACTTCCAGACCTCGTACCCGAGCAACGGCGCACCCACGCTCGCGCTGCTGCTCACCGGCACGATCGCGCCCGACGCCACCGCCTACGAGATGGGCGACCGCACCGCGGTGCCGCCGTATGCCTATGCGAACCTGCGCATCACCGCCAACGACATGGCGCCGATCCTGCGCGCGTCATGGCTGCGCGGGGTCTCGGCGCTGCCGAACACGTTTGCGCACGAGTCGTATGTAGACGAGCTCGCGAGCGCGGCTGGCGCCGACCCGGTCGAATTCCGGCTGCGTCATCTGCCCGACGCGCGCGCCGCCGAGCTGGTACGCGCCACCGCGGCGCGTGCCGGCTGGGTCAAGCACACCCAGGCGCAGCAGCAGGCGCCCGCCGGCGACGTGCTCAAGGGCCAGGGCTTTGCGTACGCGCGCTACGTGCACAGCAAGTTCCCCGGCTATGGCGCGGCCTGGTCGGCCTGGGTCGCCGATGTCGAGGTGAACCGGGTCAGCGGCGAGGTCCATGTGAGCCGCGTCGTCGTCGGCCACGACGCCGGGCTGATGATCAACCCCGACGGGGTGCG
>JBDSBD010000265.1:0-5806 GCA_039921765.1 Burkholderiaceae bacterium | reverse complement strand
ATCGAATGCCGCATCAATGCCGAGGATCCGTACCGTGGCTTCCTGCCGAGCACGGGCCGGCTGATCAGCTTCAGGCCTGCGACCCAGACCATGGAAGCGGCCCAGCCGGTTCCCGAGGGAGGTGGTGTGCGCGTCGACACCGGGGTCTTCGAGGGCGGTGAGATTCCGATGTACTACGACTCGATGATCTGCAAGCTGATCGTGCACGCTGTCGATCGTGCGGCTGCCATTGCTAAGATGCGCGACGCGCTCGACGCCTTCGTGATCCGCGGCATCTCGAGCAACATCCCGTTCCAGGCGGCCTTGCTGGCGCATCCGAAGTTTGCGTCGGGCGCGTTCAACACCGGTTTCATCGCGGAGCAGTACCCGGCCGGGTTCAGCACCGAGTCGGTCGAGCACGATGACCCCGACTTTCTGCTCGCGCTTGCGGTGGCGACCGACCGACGCGTGCTCGCGCGCTCGGCTGGCATCAGCGGTCAGCTTCAAGGCCACGAGTTGCATGTCGGCGAGAACTTCGTCGTGGTTCGCACCACGGCAGACGGGACGCGCCACGAAACGCCGGCCAGCGTGCACCTGGATGGCGAGGTGTTCGACGTCGGCCTGAACGGGCGACGGCATCGGTTCACCTTCGAGAGCCCGCTGCGCGAGGTGGCGATGCGCGGCACGGTGGACGGCAAGCCGTTTTGCGCGCAGATCGAGCGCCTGATGCTCGCCTACCGCGTCAGGCACCATGGCGCGCAGGTCGAAGTGCGTGTGCTGTCGCCGCGCGCGGCCGAGCTCAACGCGCTGATGCCGTTCAAGCTGCCGCCCGACCTGTCGAAGTTCCTGCTTTCCCCGATGCCGGGCCTGCTGGTCGATGTGGCGGTGCAGCCCGGCCAGGCGGTGCGCGCCGGCGAAAAGCTGGCGGTGATCGAGGCCATGAAGATGGAGAACATCCTGGTGGCCACACAAGACTGCGTCGTCTCGAGGGTCAACGCGGGCAAGGGCGAGAGCCTGTCGGTCGATCAGGTCATCCTTGAGTTCCAATGAGGAGGGATCGATGAGCGAGCGACCGTTCAGGGTGCTGGGCCTGCAGCAGGTCGCGATCGGCGGCGCGAGCAAGGAGCGGTTGCGCACACTGTGGGTCGACAAGTTCGGCTTGCCACTCACCGGCAGCTTCCAGAGCGAGCGCGAAAACGTCACCGAGGACATTTGCGCGATCGGCAGCGGCCCCTTCAAGGTCGAGCTTGACCTGATGCAGCCGCTAGACCCCGACAAGAAGCCGGCCGTGCACAATCCGCCGCTCAATCACATCGGGCTGTGGATCGACGATCTGCCGCGGGCCGTGGAGTGGCTGGCGGCCCACGGCGTGCGCTTCGCGCCGGGGGGCATCCGCAAGGGCGCGGCCGGCTTCGACATCTGCTTCGTGCATCCGAAGAGCAACGACGAATTCCCGGTCAGCGGCGAGGGCGTGTTGATCGAGCTGGTGCAGGCGCCGCCCGAGGTGATTGCCGCGTTTTCCGCGGTCGCGTCGTGAGCGCCTCCTCGGCCCGACGTGGCCCAATCCGACAAACAGCCGGACAGACAGATACCCCATGGCCATCCGTGAAATCCTGAAGATGGGCGACCCGCGCCTGCTGCGCGTGGCGCCGCCGGTGCGCGAATTCGGTACGCCTGAGCTGAACGCATTGATCGACGACCTGTTCGAGACCATGCACGCCGTCAACGGCGCCGGTCTTGCGGCACCGCAGATCGGCGTCGATCTGCAACTCGTGATCTTCGGGTTTCGGGAGAACAGCCGCTACCCGGACGCACCGCCGGTGCACGAGACGGTGCTGATCAACCCGGTGATCACTCCGCTGGGCGAGGCCGAAGAGGAAGACTGGGAAGGCTGCCTCTCGGTGCCAGGGCTGCGCGGCGTGGTGCCGCGTTTCGTGCGCATACGCTACCGCGGGTTCGATCCGTCAGGCGCGCCGATCGAGCGCGAGGCCGAAGGCTTTCATGCCCGCGTGGTGCAGCACGAATGCGATCACCTGATCGGCAAGCTCTACCCGATGCGGGTGCGCGACTTCAGCCGCTTCGGCTTCACCAGCGTGTTGTTTCCCGATCTCGAGGCCGGCAGCGACGACGACTGATCCAGCGCAGGCGCTCGCCCAGCGGCGCGCTTGCGCGCGGCGGGTCGGTGTAAAGGTGCGTTACGGGTGCTTTCGCGGTCGGCGGGCGCTGGGTCATGCGCGTTGTATGCAGACAGCTGGGTGAGTGCCTGCCGCATGCACATCGCAGTGTGCCGGCGATGCGGCAAGCGTTACCGACGCAGGAGGCGCACGATGATTCGACTGTTTTTCCAGGTGCCAGCGCGCCTTGCGGCGGCCGGCACCGCCGCACTGGCCGGCCGTTCAGGCCGCCACCGATTCACCCAGATTGCGCCTCCCCACGCGCGCCACCGTCTGCGCGTGTTTGCGCAGGCGGCGCGCGCTATCGCCATGGTTGCCAGCCTGACTGCCATGGCATTGCCCGCGCTGGCCCAAACGTCACCGGCCGATCCGCCCGACCTGGTTGCGCGCCTGTCCGAGGTGAGCGGACAGGCCTGGCTTTACGACCCCGATCGCGGTGAGTGGATCGAAGCGTCACGCAATCGCCCGGTCACCACGGGCAACCGGCTCGCCACCGATGCCGGCGCCCATGCCGAGTTGCAACTCGGCTCCACCACGCTGCGGCTGGATGGGGACACCGAGCTCGAAGTCTCGCAGCTCGACGACGATCGCTTTTCACTGCAGTTGCACAGCGGCAGCGTCGAGGCGCAGGTGCGCGACCCGCAGGATGCCGCCTCATTCGAGCTGACGACCGCGGACGGGCGTTTCGTGCTTCAGGCGGCCGGCCGCTATCGGTTTGACAGGCGGGACGCCGAGAGTGAGGTCACGGTACTCGACGGACAAGCGCTTTATCAGGGCGATGGCACCGCGCTGCCGGTCGCAAGGGGTCAGCGCGCCACATTCTGGATCGACGCTGCGGGCGTTGCGCAGTACACGCTCGGAGCGCCGGTCGACGATTCCTTCGCGCGCTGGAGCAGCGAGCGTGATCGCCGTGACTCACGACAGCCAGCGCCACGGTACGTGTCGCCCGAGATGACCGGCGCGCAGGACCTCGAGCGCTACGGCAACTGGGAGCAAAGCGTCGAGTACGGTGCGGTCTGGACGCCGCACGGTGTGCCCGCCGGATGGGCGCCCTACAGCGCCGGTCATTGGGCCTGGGTGAGCCCGTGGGGCTGGACCTGGGTCGATGATGCAGCCTGGGGCTACGCGCCGTTTCACTACGGCCGCTGGCTGCATCTGCGCAGCCGCTGGTACTGGAGTCCGGGTGTTCGCGTTGCACGTCCGGTGTATGCGCCCGCGCTGGTGGCATGGGTGGGCGGGCCGCGCGTGAATGTGTCGATCTCGGTCGGGGGTGGGCGTGGCCCGGCCGTTGGCTGGTTCCCGCTCGCGCCGCGTGAGGTCTATGTGCCGAGCTACCGGGTCAGCCCACGTTATGTTCGCAGCATCAACATCACGCACGTCACCAACGTCACGAACATCACGACCGTGATCAACAACCCGCGGGCGCCGCGGGATTTCGTCAATCGTCGAATCCCGCACGCGGTGACGGTGGTGCCGGCCGCAGTGGTGACGGGCCACCGGCCGGTTGCGCCTGCCGCGGCGCAGTTGCGCGGCACGCCGGCGGTGCGTGACCTGGTGAGCCGCCCGGCGCGCGGTGTGGCATTGCTGACCGCGCCGGTGGCGGCGCCCGAGACGCTGTCTCGGCCTGATCACCTCCGTGCAATCCAGCCGCCGCCCGGCGCTCCGGCGGCGATCGGTCGGTCGCGCGCGATCACACCCGATGCGCCGAGCTTGCGGCCGCGTGCGACGGCGATGGATGCGCCGGCCCATCCGTCCCGCGGGGTCGAGTCCGATGAGGCGGCCATTCGGCCCCGTGGCGTCGCACCGGGTGCGGGGATCGGGCGATCCCCTGTCGTCCGGTCCGATGGCACGCCGGGCTTCGGTCAAGCCGGCCGCGCACATGAAGCGAGCCCGGGGCGCGCGATTCGCGCACCTGAACGGCGCCCGGAGGGACGTGCCGTGCACGGCGAGCGCGCGATCGTCGGTGTTCCGGAGAACCCTGCTCCGAGAGGTGGCGTCTCGGTGGATTCGACCCGGGCGCCGCCACGGATACTGGCCCCGGCGCCGATTCCTCTCCCGATGGTGCCGCCGATTCCGACGCTGCCGTCGGTGCCCGCGGCGACTGACGTGCGTGCTCCCGAAGCACCCCGTGGAGTCCGGGCGCCTGCGCCAGCGGCGCGTCCGACATCTCCGCAACTGCCGCATGGCGCCGCCGCAGCGGCCATCGGCGACCCGCAAGCGCTGCAGCCGCCTGCGCCGGAACGCATGAGACGCCCGACGGCGCCGCCGCGGGAAGAGCGACGGGCTGCTCCGGCTGGAATGGAGCAGCGGCCGGTCGAGATCCAGCGCCCGCCCCTGCGCGTGGAGCCGCCGATGCGCGGCGCGCCGGAGAGGGTGCGACCGATTGGTTCCGAAGCCGGGCGTGCCGAGGCGCCGCGTGGCGCGCGCGCAGAGCACTCACCGCAGCCTGCGGAGCGCCGTGCCGAGCCGCCCCGACGCGCATCAAGCCAGGACAACTGAGAGCCCCCACCCCTACACCCACCACGCGCGGCTCAGCGCAGCAGCGGCTCGAGAACGGCCCAGACGTTGTCCAGCATGATGGGGTGGGCCGCCTCCTTCGGGTGGATGCGGTCGGCCTGGAACAGCACGTCGGCGCGCGGCCCGTCGGCCACGCCTTTCAGCAGGAACGGCACCAGCGCGGCGCCCTGGGACTTGGCAACCACACCGAACAGGGCCGACAACTGCTCAGCGTACTGGCGTCCGTAGTTCGGCGGGACCTGCATGCCGACGATCAGGGTCTTTGCGCCGCTGTCCTTGGCCGCGCGCGCCATGGCCGCCAGGTTGGCGCGCGTCACGTCGAGCGGCAGGCCACGCAGCGCGTCGTTGGCGCCGAGCTCGAGGATCGCGAGGGTCGGCTTGTGCGTGGCCAGCAGGGTCGGCAGACGCGAGCGTCCGCCGGCGGTGGTGTCGCCACTGATGCTCGCGTTGACGACCGACACGCCGGCGTGGCGCTGCGCGAGCCGCGCCTTCAGCAGTGCGACCCAGCCGGTGCCGCGTTTCAATCCATACTCGGCCGAGAGGCTGTCGCCGACCACCAGGATCGTTCCGGTCGCGCCCTTGCGCGCCTCTTGCGCGGCCGCGGCTGCGGGCCACGCCACACCCGCCGCGAGGGCGAGCGCGGTACAGTGCGTCAGCCACTCGCGTCGCGAGCCTGCGCGCCGCGTGGGCCCGGTTGGAAAAACCACACTATCATTCATGTCGGAACCCATCATTGCCGTCGAGCGAGTCACCAAGCAGGTCCAGGACTCCACGGGCACCTTGACCATTCTCCATGAGATCGATTTTTCGCTGGCCCCGCGCCAGTCGGCGGCGATCGTCGGCGCGTCGGGCTCGGGCAAGAGCACCTTGCTGTCGATCATCGCCGGCCTGGACACGCCGACCACCGGCACCGTGCGGCTCGCCGGCACCGATCTGTTTACGATCGACGAAGACGCGCGCGCTGCGGTGCGCGCGGCCAAGGTGGGGTTCGTGTTCCAGAGTTTCCAGCTGCTCGGCAACCTGAATGCGCTCGAGAACGTGATGCTGCCGCTCGAACTGCAGGGCCGCCACGACGCGCGCGCGCTTGCCACCGAGATGCTGCAGCGCGTTGGCCTCGGCGAGCGCTTGCGGCACTA
>JBDSBD010000264.1:0-2629 GCA_039921765.1 Burkholderiaceae bacterium | reverse complement strand
GAACTTGTCGGCGCGGCTGATGACGATGGTGTTGGCGCTCGGCACGTCGATGCCGGTCTCGATGATGGTCGAGCACAGCAGCACGTTGTAGCGCTGTGCCACGAAGTCACGCATCACGCGCTCGAGTTCGCGCTCGGGCATCTGGCCGTGCGCCACGGCGATGCGCGCCTCCGGCACCAGCTCCATCAGCTTCTCGCGCCGGTTCTCGATCGTCTCGACCTCGTTGTGCAGGAAGTAGACCTGCCCGCCGCGCTTGAGCTCGCGCAGCACGGCCTCGCGGATCGTGCCGCTCGATTCGTTGCGCACGAAGGTCTTGATCGCCAGGCGCCGCTGCGGCGCCGTGGCGATCACCGACAGGTCGCGCAGCCCCTCGAGCGCCAGGCCCAGGGTGCGCGGGATCGGCGTGGCCGTGAGCGTGAGCACGTCGACCTCGGCGCGCATGGCCTTCATGGTCTCCTTGTGGCGCACACCGAAGCGATGCTCCTCGTCGATCACGAGCAGGCCGAGCCGCTTGAACTTCACGCTCGGCGACAGCAGCTTGTGGGTCCCCACGACGATGTCGATCGAGCCGTCTGCAAGACCCTCGAGCGCGACCTTCACCTCCTTGGCCGAGCGAAAGCGCTACAGCTGCGCGATGCGCACCGGCCAGGCGCCGAAGCGATCGACGAGGTTCTGGAAGTGCTGTTCGGCCAGCAGCGTGGTGGGAGCGAGGATCGCCACCTGCCTGCCGCCGGTCACGGCCACGAACGCGGCGCGCAGCGCAACCTCGGTCTTGCCGAAGCCGACGTCGCCGCAGACCAGTCGGTCCATCGGCTTGGGCGCGACCAGGTCGTGGATCACCGCGTGGATGGCGGCCGTCTGGTCGGGCGTCTCCTCGAAGCCGAAGCTGGCGGCGAAGGCTTCGTAGTCCTGCGCCGTGAACGGATGCGCGAAGCCCGCGCGCGCGGCGCGATGCGCGTACAGGTTCAACAATTCGGCGGCGGTGTCGCGCACCTGTTCGGCGGCGCGCTTGCGGGCCTTTTCCCACTGCCCCGAGCCGAGCCGGTGCAGCGGCGCTTCGTCGGGGTTGACGCCGGAGTAGCGCGCAATCAGATGAAGTTGCGCGACCGGCACGTAGAGCGAGGCCTTGTCGGCGTACTCGAGGTGCAGGAATTCGCTGGCGCCTCCTTCCTGGCCGTCCGCCAGGTCGATGGTCGTCAAGCCCTGATAGCGCCCGATGCCGTGGCTCACGTGCACGACCGGATCGCCGATCTTCAACTCCGACAGATCCTTGATCAGCGCATTCACGTCGCTGACCTGCTCCTGCTTGCGCCGTCGCCGCGCCGAGGGCGAGCTGGCAAACAGCTCCGTTTCGGTCACGAACTGGATCGCGTGTCCGGCCTCGGGCTCGAACCAGAAGAAGCCTTCGGCGAGCGCTGCCGCGGTGATCGCGAAGCGTTCGTCGCCGGCCTCGAAGGCGGCCAGCGAGGCCACGCTCGGCGGCTCGATGCGGTGGTCGCGCAGCATCTCGAGCAGGCTCTCGCGCCGGCCTTCGCTCTCGACCACGATCAGCACGCGATGCGGCGTGGTGCCGACGTGCGCCTGAAGCTTCTTCAGCGGCTCGGTCGCGCCCCGCTCGACGCTCAGGTCGGGCAGCGGGCGTGCCCAGGCGGGCGTGCCCTCATCGCCATCTTCTCCCTCTGCGCGAGCGGGCGCGTCGGGGCCGGGCGGCTGCCCGCGCACGGCCAGTTGCGCATGTTCGTTGCACCGCGCGAAGAACTCTTCCGGTTTGAGGAACAACTGCTCGGGTGCCAGGATCGGGCGCTCGCGGTCGTGTTGCAGGAATCGGTGGCGCTCGCGGGTGTCGGTCCAGAAGCGTTCGAGCGCCGCGTCGACCTCGCCGTGCAGCACGAGGGCGGCCGATGCGCCGAGGTAGTCGAAGATCGTCGCGGTCGCGTCGAAGAACAGCGGCAGGTAGTACTCGATGCCGGCGGTGGCGATGCCCGCGCCGATGTCCTTGTACAAGCGCACCCGCGACGGGTCGCCTTCCACGAGCTCGCGCCAGCGCGCCCGGAACGCGGCGCGCGCGTCCTCGTCCATCGGGAACTCGCGCCCGGGCAGCAGGCGCACCTCGGGCACGGGGTAGAGGCTGCGCTGGGTGTCGGGATCGAAGGTGCGGATCGAATCGACCTCGTCGCCGAACAGGTCGACCCGGTAGGGCACGCTCGACCCCATCGGGAACAGATCGATCAGCCCGCCGCGCACCGCGTACTCGCCGGGCGAGACGACCTGGCTCACGTGGTTGTAGCCGGCCAGCGTGAGCTGGGCCTTCAGCGCCGTCTCGTTGAGCTTCTGTCGCTGTTTGAAGTTGAAGGTGTAGGCCGCCAGAAAGCTCGGTGGCGCGAGCCGCACCAGTGCTGTCGAAGCCGGCAGCAGCACCACGTCGACCTCGCCTTGCTGCACCCGCCACAAGGTGGCAAGCCGCTCGGAGATCAGATCCTGGTGGGGAGAAAACGTGTCGTAGGGCAGCGTCTCCCAATCGGGAAAGACCGCGACGCGCAACTCGGGCGCGAAGAACGCGATCTCCGACTCGAGGCGCTGGGTGTCGGCGGGCTCGGCGCTGATGATCGCGGTGAGCTGGTGCGTGGCG
>JBDSBD010000263.1:0-3393 GCA_039921765.1 Burkholderiaceae bacterium | reverse complement strand
AAATCTTCATCGGCGCGGCGCGCATGCGTGGCGAGGCGATGGACCACGTGCTGCTGTTCGGCCCGCCTGGTCTCGGCAAGACGACGCTGTCGCACATCATCGCCCACGAGCTCGGCGTGAACCTGCGCCAGACCTCGGGCCCGGTGCTCGAAAAGCCGAAGGACCTGGCGGCGATCCTGACGAACCTGGAGCGCAACGACGTGCTCTTCATCGACGAGATCCACCGGCTGAGCCCGGTCGTCGAAGAGATTCTCTACCCCGCGCTGGAGGACTACCAGATCGACATCATGATCGGCGAGGGGCCGGCCGCACGATCGATCAAGCTCGACCTGCAGCCGTTCACCTTGATCGGTGCCACCACGCGTGCCGGCATGCTGACCAACCCGCTGCGCGACCGCTTCGGCATCGTCGCGCGGCTCGAGTTCTACACCCCCGAGGAGCTGGCGCGCATCGTGCACCGCTCGGCGGGCCTGCTCAAGGTGCCGACCGACGCCGAGGGCGCATTCGAGATCGCGCGCCGTTCGCGCGGCACGCCGCGCATCGCGAACCGCTTGCTGCGCCGGGTGCGCGACTATGCCGACGTGAAGGGCGACGGCCACATCGGCAAGGGCCTGGCCGACCTGGCGCTGCGCATGCTCGACGTCGACCCGCACGGGCTCGACGTGATGGACCGCAAGCTGCTCGAAGCGGTGATCCATCGCTTCGACGGCGGCCCGGTCGGTCTGGACAACGTGGCCGCGGCGATCGGCGAGGAGCCAGGCACGATCGAGGACGTGATCGAGCCGTACCTGATCCAGCAGGGCTACCTGCAGCGCACGCCGCGCGGCCGGGTGGCCACACCGGCGGCGTACCGGCACCTGGGGCTGGCGCCGCCGCGTGCCGTGAGCGGCGGCCTGTTCGAGGCTGGCGCCTGACGCCGACACCAGCTCTCGCGCGAATCCATCTCCCCGCGCTGCGCGCGGGCTCCGCTCGTCAGCGCGCCTTGCGCCGCGCCTGCCAGGCGAGCAGCTCGCCGACGAATCCCTTGCGGAACGCGACGACGCAGATCACGAAGATCACGCCGATGATGACGTTGATCCACGAGCCGACCTGATCCGCCAGGAAGTTCTGCAGCCCGATGATGGTGAAGGCGCCGATCACCGGGCCGGCAAACGTGCCGACGCCGCCGAGCAAGGTCATCAGGATGACATCGCCGGACAGGACCCAATGCACATCGGTCAGCGACGCAAAGCCGAGCACCACGGCCTTCATCGATCCGGCCAGTCCGGCCAAGGTGGCCGACAGCACGAATGCGAGCAGCTTGTAGCGCACCACGTCGTAGCCGAGCGAAATGGCGCGCGGTTCGTTCTCGCGGATCGCCTTCAGCACCTGGCCATAGGGCGAGTGCACGATGCGCACGATGAGGAGGAACACCGCGACGAACACCGCCAGGACGACGAAGTACAGCGACAGACCGTTCTGCAGCGAGATCAGCCCGAACAGCACGCCGCGCGTCACGCCCTGCAAGCCGTCTTCGCCGCCGGTGAACGGCACCTGCAGGCAGACGAAGTACAACATCTGCGCGAGCGCCAGGGTGATCATCGCGAAGTAGATGCCTTCGCGGCGGATCGCGAGCAGCCCGACCACCAGCCCGAGGACGGCCGCCACCGCCGTGCCCGCCAGCACGCCGAGTTCGGGCGACAGGTGCGCCGAGCGCACCAGCCAGCCGGTGGTGTAGGCGGCCGCGCCCAGAAACGCGGCGTGGCCGAACGAGAGCAGCCCGGTGAAGCCGAACAGCAGGTTGAAGGCGCAGGCGAAGATGGCATAGCACATCAACTTCGCCAGGAAGACCGGGTACATGCCGAGGAACGGCGCCGCAATCAGCAGCGCCAGGATGACCAGCCAGGTGACGCGGGCGCGCCGGATGCTCTCGAGGCCGTTCATCATTTTTCCTTGCCGAACAGCCCCGCCGGCCGGATCACCAGCACGATGGCCATGATGACGAACACGACGATGTTCGAGGCCTCGGGGTAGAACACCTTCGTAAAGCCCTCGATGACGCCCAGGCCGAGGCCCGTGACGATGGAGCCAAGGATCGAGCCCATGCCGCCGATCACGACCACCGCGAACACGACGATGATCAGGTTGCTGCCCATCAGCGGCGTGACCTGGATCACCGGTGCGGCCAGCACCCCGGCGAGTGCGGCGAGCGCCGTGCCACCGCCGTAGGTGAGCATCACCATCACCGGCACGTTGATGCCGAAGGCCTGTACGAGAGTCGGGTTCTCGGTGCCGGCGCGCAGGTAGGCCCCGAGGCGCGTGCGCTCGATCAGGAGCCAGGTGCCGAGGCAGACGACGAGCGACGCGAACACGACCCACGCCCTGTAGTTGGGCAGCACCATGAAGCCAAGGTCGGTGGCACCGCGCAGCAACTCCGGCACCGGGTACGACTCGCCCGAGACGCCGTAGTAGTAGCGAAACACGCCTTCGGCGATCAGCGCCAGCCCGAAGGTCAAGAGCAGTCCGTAGATCGGGTCGATCCGGTACAGGTGGCGCAGCAAGGTGCGCTCGATCACGACGCCGAGCGCACCCACCACAAGCGGCGATACCACGAGCGCGAACCAGTAATTGAGGCCGAACTTCGTCAGGCCGATCCACGCCACATAGGCGCCGATCATGTAGAGCGCGCCATGCGCGAAATTGATGATGCCCAGCAAACCGAAGATCACCGCCAGTCCGAGGCTCAGCATGGCATAGAACGAGCCATTCACCAGGCCCAGCAGCAGCTGGCCGAGAAAGGCCGAGATCGGGATGCCGAAGAGTTCCATAAGGCGCCGGTGGGAGATTCGAAAGGTCGGGCGACGAGCCGGGTGAAAGAGGTCGCTCCATGACCGCTTGCGCGGTCATGGAGCGTGCTTCAGCGCCCTACTTCCACAACTTGCAGGTCGATTCGGCCTTGGTCGTGAAGGCGTCCTCGCCCTTGATGGTCGCCACCACGTTGTAGTAGTCCCAAGGCTTGGTCGACTGCGCCGGCGTCTTGACCTGCAGCAGGTACATGTCGTGCACCATGCGACCGTCCGGGCGGATGTAGCCGCCCTTGGCGTACATGTCGTTGATCTTGGTCTTGTGCAGGTAGGCCAGCACCTTGTCACCATCGTCGGTGCCGGTCGCCTTGACCGCCTTCAGATAGGTCTGCGTCACCGAGTAGTCGGCAGCCTGCAGCGACGACGGCATGCGCTTGAGCTGTTCGAAGAAGCGGGCCGACCAGGTGCGGGTTTCGGCGTCGCGGTCCCAGTACCAGCTGTCGGTCTGGTACATGCCCTGCGTGGCCTTCAGGCCGAGTGCGTGCACGTCGTTGATGAACATCAGCAAGCCGGCGAGCTTCATCGTCTTGGTGATGCCGAACTCGTTCGC
>JBDSBD010000262.1:0-2869 GCA_039921765.1 Burkholderiaceae bacterium | reverse complement strand
CGTCAACGGCACTGCGCCACTCCAGGAATGGAAAGCGCGCCAGGATCAGGCGCCAGAGCGGGTCGGGGATCGCGCGACGCGCCAGCGTGCGGGCTCGGCGCCAGCGTTTGAGCCAGTCAGGCACGCCGCGCCTCAGCCCGCGGCAACCGCCAGCGCGGCGGTGGGCGTGATGCGTGTGAAGCCGCTGCGCTGCCAGCGCAGAACTTCGGCGCGCGGTGCCGGGCCGTGGTCGAGCTCCCAGTCGCTGAGCACGTGACGCACGCGGCCGGCGGCCAGCAACTCGCTGCCGGGTCGGTGCGTGTGACCGTGGATCAGGGTCGGCGTGCGTGCTGCGCGCATCCAGTCCAGCGCATTCGACGCATCGACATCGACCCATGTCTCGATCGCCTGGGTTCGCTTGCGCTGCTCGCTTTGCTCGCGCATGTCGCGCGCGATGCTGCGGCGCTCGTCCAGCGGGCGCGCCAGAAAGTCGCTTTGCCACACCTGGCTGCGCACCTGGGCACGAAACACCTGGTACGCGGTGTCGGCGACGCACAACTCGTCGCCGTGCGTCAGCAGCACCTGCGTCCCGAAGGCGCCCAGCACGGTCGGATCGGTCAGTGGCGTCACGCCGCACGCCGTCAACATCGCCGGGCCGACCAGGAAGTCACGGTTGCCGACCAGGAGCGAGATGCTGCGTCGGGCCGCGGCTTCGGCGAGCACGGCGGCGCAGCGCGCCTCGAAGCCATGCGCGCGCGCATCGTCGCCGACCCAGACTTCGAACAGATCACCGAGGATGAACACCGCGTCGGCCGTGGTGCCAAGCAGATACTGCGACCAGGCCTCGAATCCTCTGGGAGTGTCTTCGGCCAGATGCAGGTCGCTGATGAAATCGATGGCCTGCCACGCCGCCGGCGCGACGAGCGCGCCAAAATCAGGCAACGCGGCGTGCGCTGGCATGGGTTGCGTCCGGCTAGGCGACGCGGGTGGCGGCGACGATCAGCACGTCTTCGGTCGGCACGTCGGCGTGGCCGCCGCGGTTGCCGGTGGCGACCTTCTCGATCGCGTCAATCACCTCGCGTCCCGAGACCACCTGGCCGAACACCGCATAGCCCCAGCCCTGCGCGCTCTCGGACTTGAAGTTCAGGAAGCCGTTGTCGGTGGTGTTGACGAAGAACTGCGCGGTCGCCGAATGCGGCGCCGAGGTGCGCGCCATCGCGAGCGTGTAGTGATCGTTCTTGACGCCGTTGTTGGCCTCGTTGGTGATCTCGCCGCGCGTCGGCTTCTGGCGCATGCCGGGCTCGAAGCCGCCGCCCTGGATCATGAAGCCCGGGATCACGCGATGAAACACCGTGCCGTTGTAGTGGCCGCTGTCCACGTAGGCAAGAAAATTGGCGGACGAGACCGGCGCACGGACCTCGTCGAGCTCGATGCGAAAGGTGCCGTGGCTGGTTTGCAGGTCGACTTGTGTGCTCATGTCATTTCTCGAGAGTTGCCTTGTTGATGATCACGGGGGTTTCGGGGACGTCGCCGTAAGGGCCTTTGTGGGTGGTATGCACCGCACGGATCTTGTCGACCACGTCGAGCCCGGCAATCACCTTGCCGAACACGGCGTAGCCGTTGCCGTCACGCGAATTGCTGGCATCGAGGTTCGGGTTGTCCTTCACGTTGATGAAGAACTGCGAGGTCGCCGAATTCGGGTCCATCGTGCGCGCCATCGCGATCGTGCCGCGCAGGTTGGACAGGCCGTTCTTGCTCTCGAGCGGGATCGGCGCGCGGGTGGGCTTCTCCGCCAGGTCGGGGGTCATGCCGCCGCCCTGGATCATGAAATCCTTGATGACGCGGTGGAACACCGTGCCGTCGTAGTGACCGGCCTTCACGTATCGCAGGAAGTTGTCCACGGTCTTGGGTGCCTTCTGGGCGTCGAGCTGGATCACGATGTCGCCGGCCGTGGTGGCCAGCTTCACCTTCTGGGCCAGGGCCGGCAAGCTGGTGGCCAAGGTCAACGTGAGGGCCGCAAGGCCGGCCCAGCGGAAATATCGGCGTGTCATTCATATCCTCCGTGATAGAGAGTGGCTGAGGGCGCAGCGGCAGTTTCGCCTACCGGCCCGCGGAGGGCGCCGGCGCGGATGCGGGGGCAGGAGCGGGCGCAATGGCCGAGCCGCCGCTCCTGGGGACGAAAAGCTGGCGCGCGAGCGCAAGCTTGGGCGGCAGACTCGTGCTGTTCGGTTCGAGTTGCAGCGCCCGGGCGTAGGACTGTGCGGCCAGGGCCGCGTACACGTCGCCCAGGTTCTCGTGGGCGGTGGCGTAGCCCGGGTTGGCCCGCAGCGCCCGATCCAGCGCGACGCGGGCCTGGCCGTACTCGCCTCGGGCTGCGTACAGCGCCGCGAGGTTGTTGTAGGGCTCGGCCAGATCCGGATGGTCCTGCGTCAGGGCCTCGAACACCTCGATCGCTTCCGTCGCACGCTGGCGATCGGCCAGCATCACACCCTTCAGGAAACGCATCGGCGCGTCCTTCGGATGGGTGGCGAGAAACTGATCCGCCTGGCGCAGCGCCTCGGTGGTCTGGCCCGCGTCGTGGAGACGGTGCACGTCGCTCAGTTCGTCGGCGTGGCCCGCCAGCGCTGCGCACAGCATCAGCGGCAGCATCAGTCGGGCAAGCAGGCGAGGCAAACGGGTCATCGGGGCGGGTGGGAATCGAAGGGTGCGTCGGGAAACACAGGTGGCGCGTGACGCATGGCAGTGTCGCGAAACAGCCCGCTATACTGAACCGATTGTAGGGCACGCACGGCGTGCGCAGCCCTCTCGACGGCGCGCTTCCCGCGCCGGTTTCGCCCCATGTCACTTCGCATCCACAACACGCTGTCGCGGGCGACCGAGATCTTTGCGC
>JBDSBD010000261.1:0-3574 GCA_039921765.1 Burkholderiaceae bacterium | reverse complement strand
CTGCCAAAGAAGCCCATCGCCAGCGCGTGCAGCGGCGCCAGCCCGAGCGGTGCCGCATCGCCACGGACCGCGCGCAGCACGTGCGCGGCGGCACCAAGCGCAAACGCGATGCCGAACCAGACCAAGCCGGTGTAGAACATCGCGATCAGGCGGATCGTGACGCGCTGAATCCGGGCCCAGCGCAATGCCAGCGCGAACAGCAGCACGGCCACCGCGCCCTCGAACAGACCGAAGAGGCCCCAGAGGGCGCGCGACAGCGCCTCCCCCGATGTCTCGGCCGCCGTGATGCCGGCCCGGCCCAGCACCGCGGTGCACAGGGTCCACAGCAGCCACATCGGCCAGCGTGCATCGAGTGCCGGCCACGCCGCGGCGCCGAAGAAAGGCAGCAGGCGATGCACCGCCGTCACGAACATCGGCGCGATGAAGGCCCACAACGCCACACCCATGCTGGCTCGGACCAGCACCTCATGGTGGCCCGCCAAGCCGAACGTTCCCAGCGCGAGCCACGCCACGCCGGCGAACCAGGCCGCGGCCATCAAGCGCGGGTGCAGTCGATCCGGTGTCGTGCTGGCGCGCAGCAAACGCGCGAAGCGCCGCGCCAGGTCGGCCAGCGCCAGCGTTGCCGTGGCCGCGCCCGCCACGGCGAGCCAGGGATGAAGATGAACCCCGACAAGAAACACCAGCCAGCCGCCGACCCTGGCAGCCACGCCGGGCAGCAGGTCATGCGCCGCCGGCGGCGCAACGCGCAGCCACTTGGGGCCGGCGGTGAACAGGAAACCGGTGAAGAACATCGGCATGAAGCCGTACGTCATCAGCATCGCATGAGCGGCTCCCGGCGCAACATGCCACGGCCCGACCCAGCCCTGTGTGCGGGCGATGATTACCAGCGCCCACCAGCCCGCGCTCAGACCGAGCATCAGGACGCCCGCAAAGAACGCGAGCCGATGCGGCGACCCAAGCAGTCCCACCATCCTCCAGTCGACGCGGGGCACGCCGCGCTACTGCACCAGTGGCGTGGCGGCAGCGTCCAGATCGACTCCCTCGATGTCGGCCTGCCCCGCCAGCACCTGCAGGTACTGGCGCAGCGCCGCCACATAGGTCTGCTGGCGCAGGGTCATCTCGACCGCGCCGCGCACCGACTCGAAGGCCCGGGGCGTTCCGGCCTCGCGCTCCAGCACTTCGACCACATGCAGCCCGAAGCGGCTGTGCACGAGACGCGGCAGCACACCGACGTCCATCTTGCCGAACACCTCGCGCGCGAACTCGGGGGCACAGTCGGCCGGGCTGAGCCAGCCGAGATCGCCGCCCGTGGCGCCGCTCGGGCAGTTCGACATCTGGGCGGCCACCTTCACAAAGCTTTCCGAGGCGCTGCCATCGAAGCAGCGCACCTCGAGCATCGCCATTTCAGCGCGCTTGCGCAAACCCACCACATCGACACCCGGCGTGACCGCGAACAGGATGTGGCGCGCGCGCACGCGCTCGTCACTGCGGTACAGGGCTTCATGCGCGGCGAAGTAGCGCTCGCAGGCCAGATCGGACGGATCGGGCACCTTCACCTCGCGCTCCAGCAGGGTTTCGATCGCCAGCGTGGCGGCTTCGCTGGTGGCGCCATCTTCCGACGCTGCATCGGCCGCGTCCAGCAATCCGGCGTCTTGCGCGGCCTGGCGCAGCAGCTCGGTGCAGGCGCGCTGGCGCAATTCTTCGATCGGCAGCACGGCGCCCGCCGGATGCAGTGCCACGCCATTGATGCGGGCTACTGTGTTCTCGCGCAGCGGTTGGCTGAAATCGACAGTCTCGACATGCATTGAAATGCTCCTCAGACACCGGCGCCCGGGCGGCGCGGCTGGTTGTGGCCTTCGGGCACGTTCAGGCGCCGGCTGCGCACCACCTGATACGGGCGAAACAGATAACCCACCGAGGCAAAACCGCTCCAGATGTGCACCAGACGGCTGAACGGGAACAGCAGGAAGATTGTCATGCCCAGGGTCAGATGAAACAGATACGGCCATGGCAGGCCCGCCAGTACTGTGGCATCGACCGTGCGCAAGGTGAGAATGCGCTGTGCCCAATCGGCGAAGATCAGCATCACGCTGCCATCGGAGTGCGCCCAGGAGAACGGCAAGGTGATCAGCCCGACGACGAGCTGCACCCACAGGATCACCAGGATCGCGATGTCGGTGCGATGGCTGGTGTAGCGGATGCGCGGATCGAAGATGCGGCGGTAGATCAGCATCGTCAGGCCGATGAAACACAGCACACCGGCAAAGCCGCCCGACCAGATCGCAATCTGCTGCTTGACCGGAACTTCCAGGAAGGGGCCGTAGAACGCATGCGGTGTCAGCAGACCCAGCACGTGGCCGAAGAACAGGAACAGGATGCCGACATGGAACAGGTTGCTGCCCCAGCGCAGCAGGCCGCTGCGCAGCAACTGCGACGAATCGCTCTTCCAGGTGTACTGATCGCGGTCGAAGCGGATCAGGCTGCCGAGCAGGAAGACCGTCAGGCAGATGTAGGGATACACCCCGAAGACAAAACCGTACAAGGTCGTCATGCTCGCGCTCCTTCACCGGCGCTGTCCTTGCGGACGATGTGAATGGGTTGCGGCTGGTCGGGCCGGGCCTGGCCCTTGGACGAGCAGCCATCGAAGACCACCGGCTCTTCCCAGATGGCGTCGATCGCCTCCTCGGCCGCGATCTGCACCGGTTGTGCCTTCTCCCCCGCCAGATCGAGCAAGGCTCCGAGCACGCTCGCGTAGGCACTGCGGCGCTGCTGCAGTGCCGCGAAGATGACGTTCAGGATGTGTGCGATCTCGGCCAGGAAGGCGCGCGCCTCGCGCGGCGGCTGGGTCGAAGCGAACTCGAGCACCACCGGCAGGTGGTCGGGCAATTGATCCAGGGCCAGGAACAGACCCGCCTTCTCATAGGTCTGGGCCAGGTCGATCATCGCCGGGCCGCGCTCGCGCGAGTCGCCGTGCACATGCTCGAACAGGTGCAGCGAGGTGGCACGTCCGCGATCGAACAGCTCCACGTACTCGCTCTCGGCGTCGAGCGGCGCGGCGCGCCCGATCGAGGCGATCAGCGCGTCGAGCTCGGTCAGCCGGGCGGGTGCCAACGCGCGCTCGATCTGCAGGGCTTCGCGCAGATCGGACAGGTGACTGCGCAGCTCGGCGTCGGGATAGCCGAGCAGCAAGGCCAGCACGCGCAGGCTCCTCGATGCAGACGGGGGATTGTTGAAGAGTGCCATCGTTCAGACCTCCGCCTTGATGGGAATCGTGCGTTTTCGGTTGCCGCCGAACAGGCTCACGTCGGTCGAACCGTCGGAGCAGCCGTTGCCGAACGTGAAGCCGCATCCGCCGCGCATGTCGAAGGTGTTCTCGGCGTACTCGCGGTGGCTGGTCGGGATCACGAAGCGGTCTTCGTAGTTCGCGATCGCCATCACGTGGTACATGTCCTCGACCATCGCGGCGCTCAGATGGGTCTGCTTGAGCACCTCGGTGTCGATGACACCGTCGACGTGCTTGGCACGCTGGTAGGCACGCATCGCCAGCATGCGCTAGAGCGCGCGCTCGACCGGC
>JBDSBD010000260.1:0-3276 GCA_039921765.1 Burkholderiaceae bacterium | reverse complement strand
AAGCCGCGGAACTGCAAGATTTGCGCCTGCTCATTCACCAGCACGCCAGGAGGCGCGAACTGGTTGACCGTGATGCGATCGGCCTCGCGCTGCGCGCTGGCCTCGGCCTGCAAGTCCCCCGATCCCGCGGTCGGATCAGCCCCGCCGAGTCGCATGGCCGCGAAGTGCGTGCGTCCGCCGCGCGACGATTCGTCCCGAGACGAGTGTCGATTCCGCTCGGCCGAGAACTGGAACGTCGGTGTGCGGGCTTCCTTTCTGAGGTAGATCTTGTGCCTCTTGTCGATCGGTTCGAACAGCGCGGTGAAGCCGCCGATCGACTCGGACGCACCCAGCCACAGGTATCCGGCGGGCTTCAACGCGTAATGGAACACCGAGAACACCTTGCTCTGCAAACGGGGTTCGAGGTAGATCAACAGATTGCGGCAGGTGATCAGGTCCATGTGCGAGAACGGCGGATCGCCGATCAAATTGTGGCGCGCAAACACCACCATCTCGCGCAGTTCCTTGGCGACCCGGTAGCCGCCTTCCTCCTTGACGAAGAAGCGCCGCAGGCGCTCATTGGAGAGGTTCTGAGCCAGGCTCTCGGCATACCGGCCTTGGCGCGCCTTCTCAAGCAGCGTCTCGTTGAGATCGGTGGCGAAGACCTGGAGCCGGGCCCCACGCGGTGCCCGCTCGGCGGCTTCGACGAACGCCATCGCCACGGAGTACGCTTCCTGGCCGGTGGAGCAGCCGGGCACCCAGACGCGCAGGGGATCCTCGCCACGCGGCTGCGCCAGCAGCTCCGGCAGGATCTCGCGCTCGATCACGTCGAACGCGTCCGGGTTGCGAAAGAAGTTCGTCACGCTGATGAGCACGTCCGAGTACAGGGCGTCGAGCTCCTTGGCGTTGTCACGCAGGAAGGCGGCGTAGCGCTTTGGCGTGTCGTGCTTGCCCAGCAGCATGCGGCGCGCGATGCGGCGCTGGATCGTGCTCGATCGGTAGAGCGAAAAATCCACGCCTGAGTGCTTGCGCAGCAGCATCACGATGCGCTGCACGTCGTCGTCGCCCCGGCTGGGTCCGGCCTCGGCAGGCCCGGGTGAGGCGTCGGTCGGTGGCGGGCCCGGCACGCCCGCTGGCCGCGGGGTGGCGCCGACTTCGAGCGCCGCGGCAAACGCCGGCTCGCCTTCAGGGCTGGTGGGGGCTTCAGGCGCTGCGCCCATCACATAGGGATGTCGGGCCAACCGCGCGAGTTCGCTGGCGATGGCCTGCGGCGAGAGCACGAAGTCCACGCACCCGGCCGCCACCGCGCTGCGCGGCATCGAGTCGTAGCGGGCCGATTCGTTCTGCGCGAACGTGAGGCCGCCCTCGGCCTTGATGGCCTCCAGCCCGAGCGTGCCGTCACTCGCGGTGCCCGACAAGATGACGCCGATGGCGCGCTCGTGCTGGTCGGCGGCGAGGGCCTCGAGAAAGTGGTCGATCGAGCGGTTCGGCACCCTGGCTTGCGAACGCGGGCGCCGCTTCAGCGCGCCGCCCTCGATGCCGAGTTGGGTGTCGGGCGCGATCACGTAGACATGGTTGGGCTGCACCCGCATGTCGTCGATCGCCTCGTCCACCGGGAGCGACGTCACGCGCGACAACAGCTGCGTCAGTGCACTCTCGTGCTGCGGATCGAGATGCTGGACGAGCACGAACGCCATGCCGGTGTCGAGCGGCAGATGCGCGAGCAGCTCCGAGAACGCCTCCAGCCCACCGGCGGAAGCGCCGACGCCGACGATCGGGAACGCACCGCCGCGCGGCCTGCGCTGGTCTTCGGGTTGTTCGCGCTGTTCGCGCTTGCCGTGGTCGCCGACTCCGCCACCCACGGGCCGGGCCGGCGGCGGCGCTTGAACTTCATGGCTGGCTCTGGTCGTCATGGGAAACTCTGGCAGCGGCAGTGACGGGCCGAAACGGGTCGCTCGGCAGGGAGGGTGTCGCGCGGAGCAGGCCTGGACCGATACCAACGCCCAGGCATCCTGACACAACCGGGCGCCCACGTGCAACCGCGTAGAATGCGCCACCGGGCCCGAGTTTTGGCGCCCGGCTTTTTTTTTGCCCGCTGGCCACCCCGCGTTCGAGCCGCGGCCCCGAGATGCCAGCCGCGAAAGCGCCGGGAGACCCAGTCGCGCCGCAGCCTTCGACCGCGCACTGCCTTCAACGTGCGGCCTGACTCCGTCGCGCGCTCACCCGGACCCGTGCGTGCGGCCCCTCTCCCCCGGAGCGAGAACCGTCATGGAAATCTTCGACTACGACAACATCCTGCTGCTGCCGCGCAAATGCCGCGTTGACAGCCGCTCCGAATGCGACCCGTCGATCCAGTTCGGCGCGCACCGCTTCAACCTGCCGGTGGTGCCGGCCAACATGAAGACGGTGGTCGACGAGCCGATCACCGAGTGGCTGGCGGCCAACGGTTTCTTCTACGTGATGCACCGATTCGACGTCGACAACGTGGCCTACGCGAGGAAGATGCGCGACAAGGGCCTGTTCGTCTCGATCAGCTCGGGCGTGAAGCCGCCCGACTACGCGGTGATCGACCGGCTTGCGGCGGACGGTGTGGGCGCCGACTACATCACGATCGACATCGCGCACGGCCACGCCGACAGCGTGCAGAAGATGATCGAGTACATCAAGACGAAGTTGCCGACGGCGTTCGTGATCGCCGGCAACGTGGCCACGCCGGAAGCGGTGATCGACCTGGAGAACTGGGGGGCCGATGCAACCAAGGTCGGGGTGGGCCCGGGCAAGGTCTGCATCACCAAGCTCAAGACCGGCTTCGGCACCGGCGGCTGGCAGCTCTCGGCGCTGAAGTGGTGCGCGCGCGTAGCGACCAAGCCCATCATCGCCGACGGTGGCATTCGTGACCACGGCGACATCGCCAAGAGCGTGCGCTTCGGCGCTTCGATGGTGATGATCGGCTCGCTGTTCGCCGGCCATGAAGAATCGCCCGGCCAGACCGTCGAGGCCGACGGCAAGCGCTTCAAGGAGTATTACGGCAGTGCGAGCGACTTCAACAAGGGCGAGTACAAGCACGTCGAAGGCAAGCGCATCCTCGAGCCGATCAAGGGTCATCTGGCCGACACGCTGCGCGAGATGCGCGAAGACGTGCAGAGCTCGATCTCGTATGCCGGCGGCACGCGCCTGGTCGACATCCGCAAGGTCAACTACGTGATCCTCGGCGGCGACAATGCCGGCGAACATTTGCTGATGTAGGAGCCATGACCGATCTCGCCAAGTCGTTCGAGCCCGCCGCGATCGAATCGC
>JBDSBD010000259.1:0-14162 GCA_039921765.1 Burkholderiaceae bacterium | reverse complement strand
TCTGATGAAGCTGGCCGAGAAGTTCGGCCTGCCGGTCTTCACTTTCGTCGACACGCCAGGCGCGTACCCCGGCATTTGCGCCGAGGAGCGCTGCCAGTCCGAAGCCATCGGGCGAAACATCTTCGAGATGGCGCAACTCGAGGTGCCCATCATTGTCACCATCATCGGCGAGGGCGGTTCAGGTGGCGCGCTGGCGATCAGCGTCGGGGATCAGTTGCTGATGCTGCAGTATTCGATCTACTCGGTGATTTCCCCGGAAGGGTGTGCCTCGATCCTGTGGAAGACGTCCGAGCGCGCTTCGGACGCGGCCGACGCCCTGGGTATCACCGCACATCGGCTGAAGGCGCTCGGTCTGGTCGACAAGATCGTGACCGAGCCGGTCGGTGGCGCGCATCGCGACACCAAGCAGATGGCGGCGTTCCTCAAACGCGCGCTCAACGATGCGCTGCGTCAGGTGGTCGATCTGAAGCCGACCGAGTTGCTGCAGCGTCGCTACGACCGGCTCCAGTCCTACGGCCGCTTCAGCGACACCAAGGCGCGCTGAGCGGGTCGTGATTGAGCGCATCGTCGCAGTTGCCTACAGTGGCGGCCGCGATTCGACCGCGCTGCTGCATGCCACGCTGGCGGCGGCGGCGCCACTGAGCGTACAGGTGCTGGCGCTGCATGTGCACCACGGGCTGAGCCCGAACGCCGACGCCTGGCTCGCTCACTGCGATGCCCAATGCGCACTTTGGAAGCGTCGCGGTCACCCTCTCGCCTTTGCGGCGCGGCGCCTGGCGATCCAGCCGGTGCGCGGCGAAAGCGTGGAAGCCTGGGCGCGAGATGCTCGCTACGCTGCATTGGCCGAGATGGCGCTGGCGCACGGTGCCAGGATCGTGCTGCTGGCACAGCATCGACGCGATCAGGCCGAGACCTTCTTGCTGCAGGCACTGCGAGGCGGCGGCGTGGCGGGTCTGGCCGGCATGCCTCGGCGCATCGCGCGCGCCGGCATCATCTGGCAACGCCCTTGGCTGGATTGGCCACGCGAAGCGATTGAGGCGTACGGGAGGCGCCATCGGCTCAGGTTCGTCAGCGATGAAAGCAACGACGACCCGCGCTTCGCGCGCAACCGCTTGCGCCGGCACGTCTGGCCCGTGTTGACCGCGGCTTTCCCCGCGACCGAGACGACGCTCGCCGCCGCCGCCGCGTGGTCGAGGCAGGCCGCGCAGGCGCTGGAGGAGCTTGCGGCGCTCGACCTTGCACGCGTGGCCGATGCGCGCGGTCTCGACGTCGTGGCCTGGTGTGCCCTTTCCGACGCGCGCCGCTCGAATGCGTTGCGGGCGTGGTTGAAGGGTCGGCTCGGCGCCGCAGTTCCGGCCACGCTGACCACGCGGCTGCTGACTGAGTTGCCGCGCGCGACAAGCGCACGCTGGCCGTTGGCAGAGTCGGAGTTGCGCCTGCATCGCGGCCGACTCGAGTGTGTGGCATCGGCGTTGCGATCGTCGGATGCGGCAGCCCCCCATCGGAGCGTGGCACGCGAAACCGCGCTGAGCATTCGCCGCGCCGGCCGCTACGCGCTGCCGGGATGGGGCGGAAATTTGCTGGTCGAGCGCGTCACCGAAGACGGTGTACCGCTCGCATGGCTCGCCCACCTCCAGTTGCGTGCTCGCGCCGGCGCCGAATCTTTCCAGGCCGCCATCGGGCGGCCGCCGCGCAGCCTCAAGAAGCAATACCAGGCCGCCGGACTTCCGGCGTGGCAGCGTGAGGGCCCGCTGGTGTTCAGCGGCGGCCAGCTTGTCTTCGTGCCGGGCCTGGGGCTCGATGCGCGCGTGATCGGCTTGCCGGGCACCGCGCTGGTGAACCTGGACTGGCAAGCGCTCGACGCGGCGCAGTGATGATGCCGCGTTGCGGCAGCTAGAATTCGCGCTTTGCCCTCGGGTGAATCGCGGGCCCATCCCGCGCCCTCTTTGCACGCTGAATCCCTTTCATGGCACTGATCGTTCACAAGTACGGCGGCACGTCGATGGGCTCGACCGAGCGCATCCGACTCGTCGCCAAGCGCGTCGCCAAATGGGCGCGCGCTGGCCACCAGATGGTGGTCGTCCCTTCGGCAATGAGCGGCGAAACGA
Source organism: Burkholderiaceae bacterium (assembly GCA_039921765.1). Lineage (GTDB taxonomy): Bacteria > Pseudomonadota > Gammaproteobacteria > Burkholderiales > Burkholderiaceae_C > JBDSBD01. The sequence continues at coordinate 12,054 of JBDSBD010000259.1, read as the reverse complement.
ATCGCCTGCTCGGCCTGGCGAAGGAACTCTCGCCGGAGCGGACCACCCCGGAGATGCGGCGTGAGTTCGACATGATCGCCGCCACCGGCGAGCAGGCGTCGGTCGGCTTGCTGGCGCTCGCGTTGCAGTCTGAAGGAATGCCGGCAGTGAGCTACACCGGCTGGCAGGTCCCCATCAAGACCGATGCGGCCTTCACGAAAGCCCGGATCGAAAGCATCGACGACACGCGCGTGCGCGCCGACCTGGCGGCCGGCAAGGTGGTTGTCATCACCGGTTTTCAGGGGATCGGTCCGAACGGCCATGTGACAACGCTCGGGCGTGGTGGCTCGGACACCTCCGCGGTGGCCGTGGCCGCAGCCCTGAAGGCCGACGAGTGCCTGATCTTCACCGACGTCGATGGCGTCTACACCACCGACCCGCGCATCGTCCCCGAGGCGCGTCGCCTGAACACGGTCAGCTTCGAGGAGATGCTCGAGATGGCGAGCCTGGGCTCCAAGGTGCTGCAGATTCGTGCGGTCGAGTTCGCCGGCAAGTACCGGGTCCCGATGCGCGTGCTCTCCAGCTTCACGCCATGGGACATTCCGATCGAGGTAGAGGCTGAATCCGGCACCCTGATCACTTTCGAGGAATACGACAAGATGGAACGAGAAGTTGTGTCCGGCATTGCCTTCAGCCGCGATGAAGCCAAGGTCAGCGTGCTGGGCGTTCCCGACCGCCCCGGCATCGCGTTCGCGATCCTCGGCCCGGTGGCCGATGCCAACATCGACGTCGACGTGATCATCCAGAACATCTCGACCGATGGCCGCACCGACTTTTCCTTCACCGTGCCGCAAGGTGATTTCGAACGCACGATGGAACTGCTGAGGACCCAGGTTCTGCCGCAGATCGGCGCCGCCGACCTGCGCGGTGACACGAAGATCTGCAAGGTCAGCATCGTCGGCATCGGCATGCGCTCGCATGTCGGCGTGGCGAGCCGGATGTTTGGCGTGCTGAGCGAGGAAGGCATCAACATCCAGATGATCACGACCAGCGAGATCAAGACCAGCGTCGTGCTTGACGAGAAGTACATGGAGCTGGCGGTGCGTGCACTGCACAAGGCCTTCGGTCTGGAGCATCCTCCGAGCTGAGCCGGGGGCTCGGAGCAGTTAGAATCCCCGCTGTTTCGCGGAGCTGTGACCGAGTGGCCGAAGGTGCTCCCCTGCTAAGGGAGTAAGTGGGCAAAACCTGCTTCGAGGGTTCGAATCCCTCCGGCTCCGCCAGAGATGAAAGCAAGACGGGCCTCACGGCCCGTCTTGCTTTTCGCGACCGAAGCCCGGTTGCGTTGCCTCCGATGAGATCGACTCTTCGACGACCTCGGTGAAGAATCAGTACGACAGGGCCGCGTGCCCGAGCGTCACGCGATGTCGGTCGGGCGTGCCCTGGAACGAGCGCTGCGGCGGCGAGCGGCGCAACCGAGCAGTCCGAGGCCGACCAGCATCAGCGCGTAGGTCCCGGGCTCCGGGACCGCGCCCGCAAACCCATACTGGAGGTGATCGACTTCCCAGTCGCCGCTGCCCTGCGACAGCATCCTGATCGAGCTGATCCCGCCGGGATTCGTGGCCCCGAAGAAGCGATCCTCCGCGGTCTGACCACCGAAGACACCATCCCCGACCGCCGACGGGCCGATCGTGCCGAGCGAAATACCGGCGGCGTCGAACGCTTCGAAGGTGATGCTGTCGAAACCGTCGCGGGGTTGAGAAAAGCCGACGTCGGTCCAGACCAGGCCGACATGGGTTGGCAGCGCGCCCAGCACTCCCGCACTGAAGCTGAAGGTCAGGCTTGTCGCACCTGCGGTGTACCAGGAGTGGCCGGCGTTTCCGGAGCCGTCGAGGGCACCGTCATCGGCATCGACCGAGTCGGTGAAGGCGCTGGGGCCCAGGACGGATCCCGCCGAGGCGGTGACGCCAGGGGAATCGAGCAAGCCGTCCTCGAAGTCCTCCAGATGAAAATAGACGAACGAGCCGCTCGCGAACGGACTGTCCAAGAACGACAGGTAAGGCGTGGGTCCGAGCAGCGCGGCGTTCGCCGCAGCCGGCGCGGCCATGAGTGTTGCGGCAACCCAGGCCGCCAGCAGACCAGCTTTCATGTCATTTCTCCAGGGACCGAGTGATCACGCAGCGAATGGGCAAGAGACGAACGTTGCAGGCGTTTGTTCCGAGTGTCGGGCAATCGCGGGCGCAACGCACCCCCCGAACCGGGGGCGAAATGGTCCATGCAACCGACACTGACGAGGTGCTTCGCAGTGATCCGGTGAAGGTGGGCCCTCTGCGCGTGCTTCTTCTGATCGACTGACTCTGGGTCGCCACGCACTCGCCACTTGCGTGACTTCCAGCGCGGTGATGGGCGCGCACTTTCACACGCGTGCGACCTGCGCGATCTCCGGGGCAAGCGCAGCAGTGTTAGGGTTCGGCCGAGCTGCCGCGATGTCGATGCCGTGGCGGTCGCAACATTGGAGGCTTTCATGAACCTTGCCATCTCTCGCGCGGGCCTGCGCCCGGCCCGCCTGCTGGCGGGCGCCGGCTTGCTGGCCTGCAGCGTCCTGGCCGGTGCGGCGGACTTCCGCGCGCTGGTGAGCATCGACCCGTCCGACAACCGGGCCGGCCTGGTCGCGATCGCACCACCCAACGTCTCGCTCTCGCGCGTGCTCTGGGTGCAATCGCAGATCCTGGTCTCGCACGACCTGAAGGACGCGATGCGCGCGTCACGCACCGGCGAGAACCAGATGATCATCGCACCGGTTCACGTCACCGCCTCGGCCCTGAACCATGGCTATCGGCTGGCGGCCGTCTCGGGTGAGGATCTGCGTTTTGCGCTGGTCGTGCGCGACGCCATCAAGACTCCGGAGCAGTTGCGCGGCGCGCGCTTGTACCTGCCGCAACAGGACTCGCTGCGCTCCTACATGGCCAAGGGCCTGCTCGAACAGAACGCACTGTCCTTCAAATCCTTCAAGAGCGTGCAGTTCGGCAACACCAGCGGCGCCGGCCTGGTGGCGATTGCGCTCGGCATGGCGGACGCGACGGTCAGCAAGGTGGCGGAGGCCGAAGAATGGATGCGCGCAAACCCGAACCGGGCCAGGGTGCTGATGGTCAGCCGCGAAGTCCCCGGCGGGCTCGGCATCTCGATTCACAAGAGCGTATCCGAAGCGGACCGTGCCAAGCTGATCCTGTGGGCCACGGCGACCCCTTCCCCGATTCCATCGGCGGGTGTCTTCAAGGCCGCATCGAGCACGTCCGACGAACAGTTCGCCTACGTCGCGTCGCTCGGAATCGTCACACCGGAGACGCTGTCGGGTGTGACCCGCGTGATGGCAAATGAAGTTCGCGACCTGATGGCCAAACCCGGTGCCGTGGTCGTTGACACACGATCGGCTCGCGAATATGCGCAGAATCACATTCCGGGAGCGGTATCCGCGCCCTATGGCGAGAAGAGCTTGAAGGAGCGCGACTACAACGTCGGCTTGGACGACCTGTCAGCGATCGGCAAACTCGACCGGGACAAGCCGACCGTGTTCCTGTGCAACGGGCCCGAATGCTGGAAGTCCTACAAGGCCTCGCGCGGCGCCATCAACATGGGTTTCAAGACCGTGTACTGGTTCCGCGGAGGGATGCCCGAGTGGGACAGCAAGGGCTTCCCCACCACGAAGTCCGGAGCCGCACAGTAACGCGCAGATCGCTGCCTGGCGTTGCCGCCCGTGCAGCGCGGACGCTGGAAGCGCGTGATGAGCACTCGCCTCGAAGGCGCGGCGCGGAATGTGCGCCGTGTACCGCTGGCAACTTTGCCCGCGCGCCGCATCACGCCCCACTCGGGCGTGTCCAACCGTGGCTTCCAGGTTCGATCAGTGCATCAGAGAATGCGTCCCAGCGCATCTGCCAGGCGGCTCACGGTCCGATCGACGTTGCAGAGTTTGTCCAGACCGAACAAGCCGATCCGGAAGGTCTGGAAGTCCGCGGGTTCATCGCACTGCAGCGGCAAGCCGGCAGCGGTCTGCAAGCCCAGATCGAGGAACTTCTTGCCGGATTGAATGCCTGGATCCGTTGTGTAGCTCACCACGACACCCGGCGCCTCGAAGCCCTTGGCGGCGACGCTGCGAATGCCCTTGCCGGCCAGCAGCGCACGCACCTTGTCACCCAGCGCCTGCTGAGCGTCGCGCAACTTCTCGAAGCCGAGTCCCTCGGCCTCCTTCATCACGTCGCGCAGGCTGGCGAGTGCGTCCGTCGGCAAGGTGGCGTGATAGAGATGGCTGCCGGTATCGTAGGCCTCCACGATCTGCAACCATTTGCGCAAGTCACTGGAGTAACTGGTGCTGGTGGTGGCGTCGATCCGCTTGCGCGCCTCTTCACCCAGCATGATGAGCGCGCAGCAGGGCGAGCCGCTCCAGCCCTTTTGCGGCGCGGTCACGAGCACGTCGACGCCGATGGCGGCCATGTCCACCCAGATCGTGCCGGAGGCGACGCAGTCCAGCACGAACAGCCCGCCCTGGGCATGCACCGCCTGCGCCAGCTCGCGCAGGTAGTCATCCGGCAGGATGATGCCCGATGCGGTCTCGACGTGAGGCGCAAACACCAACTCCGGCTTGTGCATGTGGATGGCGGCGACGACCTCCTCGATCGGAGCCGGCGAGAACGGCATCTGCTTGCCTTTCTCCAGCTGTCGCGCTTTCAGGACGGTGGTCACCGAGGTGATGGCGCCCATGTCGAAGATCTGCGACCAGCGGTAGCTGAACCAGCCGTTGCGCACCACCAGGACCTTGCGGCCCGTGGCGAACTGCCGGGCCACCGCTTCCATGCCGAAGGTGCCACTTCCGGGCACCACGATGGCGCTTTGGGCGTGGTAGACGTTCCTCAGAATTCTGGATATGTCCTTCATGACACCCTGGAAGCGCTGTGACATGTGGTTCAGCGCACGGTCGGTGTAGACCACCGAGTATTCGAGCAAGCCATCAGGGTCAACGTGAGGCAACAAGCCGGGCATGGTGGGTCTCCGAAATGCGGTGGTGCAGGGGTGATGAGGCGAGACAAGTATGCCGGGAATCGAGGCACCCTCCGATGGCCGTCGAACAGGTCCGGATTCCCGCCGATCGAAGGGTCGGGCCGCGCGGTCGTCGCCAAGATCACGCGCCGGCGCCGGCTCGTGCTACATTTGACACCATGACGTTCCGCCCCGCGACCGCGCTATTGATGATCCTTCTAGGAGAACCACGGGTTCGCTGATCGCACACGTCCAAGCGTTTTTGATCTCAACGGCCCGTATGCAACCTGCAGCGGGCCGTTTGTCATTTCCGAGTCTGCTGGTTGCGCAGCCGATTCACCTGGGAAGCCCGTCATGTTGAAGCATCCGCCGCAAAAGCACCGACCCCCCGAAGCGATTCGCCCGATCAATTCCGGCTGACCCGACGCCGCTGACCGTTCCGATTCCGCCCCACACCCAAGGATGAAAACACCCATGAGCGCTACCCCTACCGACAAGCTGATCATTTTCGACACGACCTTGCGCGATGGCGAGCAATCGCCTGGCGCCTCGATGACCAAGGACGAGAAGCTGCGCATCGCGCGCCAGCTCGAGCGGCTGAAGGTCGACGTGATCGAGGCCGGTTTCGCGGCATCGTCGAACGGTGACTTCGAGGCCATCAGGGCCATTGCGCATGCGATCAAGGAGAGCACCGTGTGCTCGCTCGCGCGTGCCAACGACCGCGACATCTCGCGTGCTGCCGAGGCGTTGGAAGGCGGTGCGTCGACGCGCATTCACCTGTTTCTGGCCACCAGTGCACTGCACATGGAGAAGAAGCTGCGCATGACGCCCGAGCAAGTGTTCGAGCAGGCGCGCCTGTCGACGCGGTTTGCGCGCAACCTGTCGGGCGATGTGGAATTTTCGCCCGAAGACGGCTACCGCTCCGACCCCGATTTCCTGTGCCGCGTGCTCGAAGCCGTGATCAATGAGGGCGCGACCACGATCAATGTGCCCGACACCGTGGGTTACGCGATCCCCGAGCTCTACGGCAATTTCATTCTCGATCTGCGCAATCGAATTCCAAATTCCGACAAGGCAATCTGGTCGGTGCACTGCCACAACGACCTGGGGCTGGCGGTTGCGAACTCACTGGCCGGCGTGAAGATTGGTGGCGCACGCCAGATCGAATGCACGATCAATGGCCTGGGCGAACGCGCAGGCAACTGTTCGCTCGAGGAAGTGGTCATGGCGGTCAAGACGCGGCGCGATTATTTCGGCCTGCAAGTCGCCATCGATCCGACGCAGATCGTGCCGATCTCGCGGCTGGTTTCGCAGACCACCGGCTTTGTGGTGCAGCCGAACAAGGCGGTGGTGGGTGCGAATGCCTTCGCGCACGCCTCGGGCATCCACCAGGACGGCGTGCTCAAGGCGCGCGACACCTACGAGATCATGCGGGCCGAAGACGTGGGCTGGGCCGCCAACAAGATCGTGCTGGGCAAGCTCTCGGGACGCAATGCCTTCAAGCAGCGCCTCAAGGAACTTGGCGTCGACATGGAGTCCGAAGCCGAAATCAACGCCGCTTTCGTCCGGTTCAAGGAACTCGCCGATCGCAAGAGCGAAATCTTCGACGAAGACATCGCCGCGCTGCTGATGCACGAGTCGATGACCGCCGAACGCGAGCACTATCGGTTGCTGTCACTGTCGCAGCGATCCGAAACCGGGGCGCGTCCGCACGCGACGGTCGCGTTCGTGGCTGGCGACGTCGAGCATCGCGCCGAGAGCGATGGCAACGGGCCGGTCGATGCGAGTTTGAAAGCGATCGAATCGCGCCTGAAAACTGGTGTCGAAATGCTGCTTTATTCCGTCAATGCGATCACGTCGGGCAGCACAGAATCGCAGGGCGAAGTGACGGTGAGGCTGCAACTCGGCGGCCGCGTCGTCAACGGCGTGGGAGCGGATCCGGACATCGTCGTGGCTTCGGCCAAGGCCTATCTCTCCGCGCTGAACAAATTGCACAGCAAGACGGAGCGCGTCGCGGCCCAGGGGTAACATTGGTTGCGTATCGGGTGGTCGCCGATGGGCACTTGAGGAAGAGCGCGTAAGTTTTTGATCTTGCGCGCTTTTTTTCTTTGACCTAAACTCGCGTCACTGTGCGCAAGGGGGCTACCGTGAGACCGATCAACAAACTTGTAACCGCTGGACTGGTTGCGCTGGTTACAGCGTTCTCGTTGACTGTGCCTTTGAATGCCGACGCCGCGCAACGCGAGGCCACGAACAAGAAAGCGCAAGCGACAGTCAAGACTGCCCGCACGGCGCACACCGCGAAGCACGTCAAGCGCGCGGCGGCGCCGCGCAAGAGCGCGCATGCGGTGGGCAAGCGAGTCACCGCCAAGCGCACGGCGCACGTTGAGCCGCCCCATCCGTCTTTCGGCCAACTCTACGGGCTGCATGACACCGCGGATGCGCTCGATCTGAAGTCCAGTGTCGCGCTGGTACTCGATCAAGACACGAACGAAGTGCTGTTCAGCAAGAACTCGCAGGCCGTGCTGCCGATTGCGTCGTTGACCAAGCTGATGACGGCCCTGGTGGTGACCGAGGCGAAGCAGCCGTTCGATGAAACCTTGACGGTCACACAAGACGATGTCGACACCGAGAAGTTCAGCCGCTCGCGCCTGAGGGTCGGCACGCAGCTGACGCGCGAGGAGATGCTTCATCTGGCGCTGATGTCGTCCGAGAATCGTGCCGCCCACGCGCTGGGCCGCAACTACCCGGGTGGATTGGATGCCTTTGTCGCGGCGATGAATCGCAAGGCGCGCGAGCTCGGGATGGGCGACACGCATTACGTCGAGCCAACCGGGTTGTCGAGCAAGAATCAGTCGAGTGCGCGGGACCTAGCCACACTGGTGAAGGTGGCGCACGAAGTCAAGGTCATTCGGGACATGTCGACCTCGCAGGAGTACGAGGTCGAGGTGGGCAACCGCCCGATGCAGTTCCTCACCACCAATGCGCTGGTGCGCAACCCGCTGTGGGACATCGGTCTGCAAAAAACCGGCTACATCACCGAAGCAGGCCGCTGCCTGGTGATGCAGGCCACGATGGCGGGCCGCCAATTGATCATGGTGTTCCTCGACTCGACCGGCAAGTACTCGCGCATTGGCGACGCCGAGCGGGTGCGGCGCTGGGTGTCCGCTTTGCCGGAGCACACGGCGACCGCATCGATGGCGCCCAAAGCCTCGCTCTAGGCGGATTACCCGTTGCGGTGGCCGAGCAGCGCCGAGATTTGCACGGCCGTGATCTTCAACCGCTCCAGCCAGGCCTCTTCCAGGCGGTCTGCGGGCGACGAGATCGACAGTCCGGCGACGAGCTTTCCCTGGTCGTCGAGAATGCCGGCAGCCATGCAACGCACCCCGAGCTCGAGTTCCTCGTTGTCACGCGCGGTGCCGTGCAGCTTCACATGCGCGAGTTCGCGCTCGAGCGCGGCCAAGGCGGTGAGGCTGTTGCGGGTGTGTCCGGCCAACCCCGTGCGGGCGGCGTAGGCGCGCACGCGCTGCGTGTCGTCCTGGGCCAGGAACAACTTGCCCACCGAGGTCAGATGCAACGGCGCCCGGCCCCCGATCGCGCGAACCACCTGCATGCCCGAGCGCTCGCTGTAGGTGCGCTCGATGTAGACGATTTCGTCACCCTGGCGCACCGACAGGTTGATCGGCTGGCGGGTGAGCTTGTGGAGTTCGCGCATCGGTCCGAGTGCTGCGTCGCGCACGTCCAGGCGGGCCTTGACGAGATTGCCGAGCTCGAGCAGTCGCATGCCGAGCCGGTAGCTGCCAGCCTCGGGCCGGTCGACGAAGCGGCCGATCGTCAGGTCGTTCAGGATGCGGTGTGCGGTCGAGGGGTGCAGGCCGGTCTGTGCGCTGATCTGCTTCAGTGACACGGGGTCCTGGTATGAGGCCAGCATGTCCAGCAGCCCGAACGCGCGCTCGAGCACTTGTATCGTCGGGGTCTTGGATTCGCTCTTCGCCATGGTTGTGATTCTCGCTCTGTGCCGCGCTATTCTGCATCGCGGAAGAATGGATCGCGATCTGAGATATCGGGCGCTCGGTTTGCGCCCCGGGCTGCGGCTCGTGATCGGCGCCCTGGCCGGGCCGCTGATGGGAGTGCTCCTGGCACTGGCACCGGCACGCGCGCAGGCCGCCCCTGGTGTCGAGCCCGCTGCCGCGGCAGCCTCGAATGCGCCACGGCGCTGGATCAGCGTGCCGCGTGTCACCGGACGCATCACGGCCAAGGAACTCGGCCTGGTCATCAACAGTGCCGATCCGTACTCGGTCGAGGTCGGCGAGTTCTACGTGCGCGCGCGCCATCTCAAGCCAGCACAGGTGCTGCGTGTTCAACTGCCGGTCAAGGCGGTGTTGACGCGCGAGGAGTTCGATGTGTTTTCAGCCGCAGTGGCAGCGCATTTCGGCACCGAAACGCAGGCGCTCGCACTGGCCTGGGTACTGCCGTACGCGGTGAACTGCAATTCGATCACCGGCGCGCTGGCGCTTGGCTACGACGTGCAACTGTGCTCGCGCAGCTGCGCCCCATCGCGACGTTCGCTGTATTTCAACAGCGCCACGCAACGGCCGTACCAGGACCTCGGCTTTCGTCCGTCGATGTTGTTGGCCGCCGCCAACGTGGCACAGGCCAAGGCCATGATCCAGCGTGGGGTGGACGCCGATCACAGCCTGGGCTTGCGGGGAGCCCCACCGGTCAACGCCTACTTCGTGACGACACCCGATCGGGCTCGCAGCGTGCGCTCGATCTCGTTCCCGCCGTCCGGCCTGATTCCACGCGCCGGTGTGACGGTTCATCTCGAATCGACGCGTGCGCTGGAGAACGTTGATCGCGTTCTGTTGTATGAGACCGGCGCGGTGCGGGTCGACAAGCTCGACACGGTTCAATGGGTGCCAGGTGCCTTGGCCGACCACCTAACCTCGACCGGCGGTCAATTGGTGGGTGGCGGCGGGCAGATGTCGATCCTCGAGTGGATCGGCTCGGGAGCCACCGCGAGCCACGGCACGGTGTCAGAGCCCTGCAGCCACCCGCAGAAGTTTCCACAGCCGCAGGTGCTGCTGTTGAACTACCTGCAGGGCAGCAGCGCCCTCGAGGCGTACTGGAAAAGCGTGGCGTGGCCGCAGCAGGGCGTGTTCGTCGGCGAGCCGTTAGCCGCACCTTTTGCGCGGCGCTGATGCGCGGTCAGTTCGAGCTGCGCGCTGCTCCCAGCCCGCTGCGAACCGCGCCTTCCAGCGTGGCCGGGTAGGGGCCGTCGACGTAGTCGCCCGCTGCATGCAGGCCATCGGCCAGGCGCATCGCAGGCCGCTCCAGCGCAGGGGTGCAGCGAAACGTCGCACGCTTTTCCACCACGGTTTGAACCCGTCGAAGTGACCCGCGCAGGGCAGCACCGAGGGTCTCGCTGGCCTGGCGCTGTACCGCCTCGACGATTGCTTCGCTGCCGCGGTCGACCCAGGGCTGGGCGCCGCTGATCACGAAGGCCAGCAATCCGGCGGGACCGCCGAGCTGGCCGCGGTCGAACACGAACTGCGCCGGCGAGGCTGCGTCCGGGCGCAGCGCCAGCATTGGCTCGGGCAGACGCACCTGGTCACCGTGCAGGTACACCGTCACGATGGGCTCGTAGCGCAGCGCTTCGGCCTGGCGCGCCCAATCCGGCGCGATGTCACGAGCGAGCCGCGCCGCCTCGCGTGGCGGGGTGGCGAGCACGACCCGGTCGAACGGTTCGCCGTCGAGCTGCCAGTCGGCTCCGTCCGGTGTGATCGAGCCGACGCGTTGCGCAAGCCTGAGCCTGGCACCGGCCTGCTGCAGCCAGGTTCCCGCCGGGCCGGGAAGCAGGGCGCCGAGATCGATGCGCGGCAACAGGAGGTCGGCCGAGCCCGGCCCCGACAGCAGTGCGTCTTTCAGCACGCGCAGGAACACCTGGGCGCTGGCCTCGTTGGATGGTGTGTTGAGCGCGGCAACGCACAACGGATCGATCAGGTCGTCGCGCACGGCGATCGGCAGACCGCGTGTGAGTGCCGCAACGGTGAGCGAGGGTGGGCAACGAAACCGGCCGAGCCGCCAGCGTGCCGTTGCAGCCAGCAGCGCGAGCCGTTCGCGCCAGCGCCAGCCGCGCTGACGCAGTACCGCACGCATGAACGCGTGACTCGGCGCGCCCGCGTCAAGCCGCAGGCCCACGCCGTGTGCATCGACGAGACGCAGTGGCGAGCGCAGCAAGGCCGCCTCGAGATCGACACCCACGCGGCGCATCAACGCGAGCGTTTCGACATAGGCGCCGATCAGGATGTGCTGGCCGTTGTCCAGGGCCAGGCCGGCGACGTCGACACTTCGGGCGCGCCCGCCCAGCCGTGACGCCATCTCGAAGAGTGTCACCGACTGGCCCAGGCGGGTGGCTTCCACCGCGGCGGCCAACCCGGCCCAGCCGCCGCCGACCACGGCGGTGCGGGTGTGCGCAGGCACTAGCGTCCGCGCCAGTTGGTGCGCATCGCGATCCACAGCTTGCGCACGGGCGTCAGCGAGATGCGCTGGTGCAGCACCTGGAAGCCCCCCGCCTCGATCTCGCGCAGCAGGGTCCGGTAGATGTTGGCCATCATCAGGCCGGGCTTCTGGGCGCGCCGGTCGGCCTCCGGCAGCAATGCGAACGCTGCGTCGTAGGCGGCGTGCGCGCGCTCGGCCTGGAACGTCATCAGCGCCGAGAAGCGTTGGCTGTAACCCCGATTCAGGATCTCTTGCGCCGTGACGTCGAACTGCTTGAGCTCCGTCATCGGCAGGTAGATGCGCCCACGCCGCGCATCGTCACCAACGTCACGGATGATGTTGGTGAGTTGCATCGCCTGGCCGAGCCGGTGCGCGTAGGCCACGGTGGCGGGGTCGGTGCGACCGAAGATGCCTGCGGCGACCTCACCGACGACGCCGGCGACGAGGTGGCAATAGCGCTGGAGGCCCGCGAAGTCGAGATAGCGCGACTGCTCCAGATCCATCTGGCAGCCGTCGATCACCGCCTGCAGGTGTTCGGCCGGATGT
>JBDSBD010000258.1:0-3570 GCA_039921765.1 Burkholderiaceae bacterium | reverse complement strand
AGGTTGAAGACGCTCTTGCCGCGCAGCAGCGGCACCTTCTTGACCTCGCGGTCGTTGACACTCAGGAACGTGCCGGCGGTGTCGAGGATCTGCGTCAGCACCTCCTTGGGCAGCCCCTCGATCGACAGGAGATGGATCAGCTCGCCGTGGCGATTGAGCTGCGGGTTGGGACGGTGCGCACCGGGCATCAGGCGCCCTCCTTGACGTCGAAGCTGAAGCGTCCGGCCGCGTCGCGCGCGAGCGCCAGGCGCCGGTCGCGCGCCAGCGTGATGCGTGCGGCCGAATACGCGGCCTCGATCGGCAGCTCGCGCCCGCCACGGTCCACCAGCACCGCGAGCTGTACCTGCGCCGGACGACCGAAATCGTAGAGTTCGTTGATCACGGCGCGGATGGTGCGCCCGGTATAGAGCACGTCGTCGACCAGCACGATGGAGCGGCCCGCCACGTCGAACGGCAACCGCGTGTGGTCGGCCCCTGCGGCCAGGCCGCGCGAGCCGAAGTCGTCGCGATGCAGGGTGCTCGAGATCACGCCGGGCTCGCCGGTGAGTGCCAGGTCGCGCTGCAGCCGCTCGGCCAGCCACGCGCCACCCGACCAGATACCCACCAGAACCGCCCCGGGCTGCAGCAGGTCGCGCACACCGCGCGCCAGGTCGGCGTAGAGCGCTTCGGCATCGAGGTGAAGGGTGCTCATGACGACCTCGCGCTCCGCTTCGGTGTGAACCGGCGCGCGGCTCGACCCTGCCACAGGATTGACAACGGATGTCTCATTCGGATTTCTCGAAGAAGTCGTGCAGGAACTGCTCGAGGATGATCGCGGCCGAAGCGGCGTCGAGGTCGCGCGCACCCCGGGCCCGAGCCTCGGTCGTGGAGTAGCGCTCGTCGACCTCGTGCACCGGCAGGTGAAAGCGGCCGTGCAGCCGGCGGGCGAAGCGCCGCGCGCGCACCGTGTTGTCGTGGGGCGCGCCATCCGGATGAAAGGGCACGCCGACCACCAGCGCACTCGGCTGCCACTGCGCAATCAACGCATCGATCTGCCGAAAGGCTTCGTCGCCCACACCGGTCAAGGTGTGCAGCGCCTGGGCGCTGCGCGTGAGCGTGTTGCCGGTGGCCGCGCCGATGCGCCGGGTGCCGAAATCGAAAGCGAGAAACGAGCGTGGTGGCGAATCGGCCGGGCTGCGAACCGGCGCCCCGTTCATCAGCACCCCTGGGCGCGGCACGCCGCCCGTTCGAAAGCGCTCAGGCCGACGCGGGCAGCCCGGCACGGGTTGCGCGGATGGGCTTGAGCGAGCCGTGATTTCATGCGTGTCCGGCATCCGGGCTCAGCATGCAGGCGTCGATGCCCAGCAGCGACAGCGCCTTGTCGTAGCGTTGCGCGACCGGCGTATCGAAGATGATGCCGGGCTCGGCGCTGACGTTGATCCAGTCATTGCGGCTCATCTCGTCCTCGAGCTGACCGGCCCGCCAGCCGCTGTAGCCCAGCGTCACGAAAATCTTCTTCGGCCCGGCGCCGTGCGACAGCGCCTCCAGCACGTCCTTGCTGGTGGTCATTTCCAGGCCGCCCGGAATCTGCAGCGACGAGTTGTAGTGCCCACCATCGCCGGCTTCGCCGTCGAGGCGTTCGTGGAGCACGAATCCGCGCTCGGTCTGGACCGGGCCGCCGAAGTAGACCGGCTCCTCGGCGAGGTCGGTGCGCGACAGCGTGAGCTCGACCTTCTCGAACAGGTTCTTCAGCGTGATGTCGATCGGCTTGTTGATGACCAGTCCCAGCGCACCGTTCTCGTTGTGCTCGCACAGGTAGATCACCGCGCCGGCGAACGCACCTTCGCTCATGCCGGGCATGGCGATGAGGAAATGGTTCGTGAAGTTGGTGGGCTCGCCGGGCATGCGCGCATTTTATTCCGCGCGGGCTCAGAACAGTTCGACGTCACCGGTATTGGCCTTGTCGATGAGCTCACCGCGGGCCACCAGCTCGGAATGCTCGCGCACCTGGTTGCGGCCGTGTTCCTTGGCGTAGTAGACCGCCTTGTCGGCGCGCTCGAACGCGCTGCTGGGCGAGTCACCCGCCTTGAGCTCGGCCACGCCGACGCTCACCGTGATGCACCCCACCTGCGGGAACGCGTAGCGCTCGACGTTGGTGCGCAGCCGCTCGAACACCCGTATCGCGGTGTCCCCGTCAGCGCAGCGCATCAGCACCACGAATTCCTCGCCGCCGAAACGGTACAGGCGGTCGTGGCAACGGAAACTGTTGCGCATCACTCTCGAGAGCAACAACAGCACCTCGTCGCCGATCAGATGGCCATGGCTGTCGTTGACCTTCTTGAAGTGGTCGATGTCGATCACGCCCAGCCACCAGTTGCAGCGCGCATGTGCGCTGCGTCGGCCCTCGGTGCTGCCAAGCCGCTCGCCATGAGCGTCGACCGCGGCGCGCAGGAAGCTGTTGTCAAAGGTCTTGCGGTTGAGCAATCCGGTGAGCGTGTCGCGCTCGCTGTAGTCGAGCAGGCCCTGGAAATTGCGGTAGATGCGCAGGATGCTGAGCACCAGCCGCCGATCGCGCTCGGCAAGCGGCGCCTCGCTCTCGATCTCGATCACGCCGAGCGTCTCGCGCTCGGTCTCGAGCGGAAACAGCGTGCGCTCGTTCGACCCCGGCACCACCACCACCGCCTGGCGCTCGAACGCATCGAGCCGCGCCGGGTCGGCGGTTCGCAGCGGCAAGCTGTCGGTGTCGATCCAATCCGGGTCGGCCGTGGCCACCAGATCGTCGGCGTGCAATCGGGCACGGGTCAGCCAGCGCTCGTTGCCGAGCTCCCCGATGCTGCGATAGATCGTGACCTGGAGCGGGCGCAGCAAGTCGCGCAGCGCGCCAACCAGCGTCATGTCCAGCAGTTCGCGGTCGCGCGAACCGGTCAGCGCGGCGAGGTGGTCGACCAGCTTGGACATGGCGCGCAGGGCCGGTTCAGGCCGGCACTCTCGTGTAGCGGCCGATCAATGCGAGCAGATCCTCTTCCGAGTAGGGCTTGCCGAGGTAGTGGTCCACCCCGAGTTCGGCGGCGTAGTCGCGATGCTTCTGGGCGATGCGCGAGGTGATCATGATCACCGGCAGATCGCGCAGCCGAGCGTCGGCACGCATGTTGCGCACGAGGTCGAAGCCGTCCATGCGCGGCATCTCGATGTCGGACAGCACGATCTGCGGCACTTCTTCGGCCAGGCGCTCGAGCGCGTCCAGGCCATCCTTCGCGAGCACGACGCGATAGCCCTCGCGCAACAGCAGGCGCTGGGTGACACGGCGCACGGTGAGCGAATCATCGACCACCATCACCAGCGGTTCGACGTGCACCGCCGGCGCTTCGAGCATGGGCTCCGCACGCTGCGGCACCGCGGAGCGCCGGGCGGCCTGGGTCGCGGCCTGCGCCGCATCGCCGTACAGCGCGGCCAGCGCCACCGGGTTGTAGATCAGCGCCACCACGCCCGAGGCGAGCAGCGTCATTCCGGCCAGGCCGGGCAGGCGCGAGAGCTGCGGCCCCAGGTTCTTGACCACGACTTCCTGGTTGCCGAGCACTTCGTCGACGTGCA
>JBDSBD010000257.1:0-9617 GCA_039921765.1 Burkholderiaceae bacterium | reverse complement strand
CCGCCTCGGCGCCCGCGATGTTGGCTGCCGCATGGCCCACGTGCACGCGGATGCCCAGCGAGGCGAGACGGCGCGTGACCGCGCTGTCAACCTGGTCCGAGCCCGAGACGCGGTAGCCCAGGTTGTGCAGGATCTCGGCGATACCGCTCATGCCGGCGCCGCCCACCCCGACGAAGTGAATCTGCTTGACTGCATGCTTCATGCGCCAGCCTCCCGATCGAACCACACGCCCAAGCGCGTCGCCCTCTCCCGTGGGCGCAGGGTGGGGAAAGAAGTGAGGCCTTCGAGCCGCATCGGGCGAGCCCACCGGGCGGTCCGAGCTCGCAGGCTCGGACACGCACCGCCAGCGAGGGTCCGAGCTGCACCCTTGATGAACTCACGCATCATGTCGCCACCAACCCTTCGATTTCGTCGGCCACGCGCGCCGCGGCCTTCGGCTTGGCCAGACCGCGCGCCTTGGTCGCCATCACGAGCAGCGCATCGCGCCTCAGGCCCGCCAGCAGCTGCGCCAGCGCGCGAGCCGACAGTTCACTCTGCGGCAGGTGGATGGCCGCACCCTGCCCGGCCAGCCACTGCGCGTTGTCGCGTTGATGCGAGGTGGTGCTGACGATCAGCGGCACCAGCACCGCCGCGACCCCGGCCGCGCACAGCTCGCTCACCGTGACAGCACCGGCGCGGCAGACGATCACGTCGCAGTCGGCCAGGCGCTGCGCCATGTCGTCGATGAAGGGCAGCACTTCGGCCTCGACCTGCGCCTGTCGGTACGCCGCCTGCACTGCGCCGTGATGTGCCTGGCCGGTCTGGTGCGTGACGCGCGGCCGCTGCGGCGCGTCAAGCAGCGCAAGCGCCTGCGGAACGCAATCGTTGAGCACCTTCGCGCCCAGGCTGCCGCCGACCACCAGCAGACGCAACGGCCCTGCGCGGCCTTCGAGCCGCTGTGCCGGGGGCAGCAGTGCCTCGATCTCGGTGCGCACCGGGTTGCCGGTCACGACCGCGCGTCGGGTTCGTTTCGCGGCCGGACCGTCGAAGCCGAACGCGATCCGGTCGGCGACCGGCAGCAACGCCCGGTTGCTGAGCAGCAGCGAGGCGTCGGCGTTCACCAGCACCAGCGGTTTGCCGAGCAGCGCTGCCATCAGCCCGCCCGGGAAGCACACATAGCCCCCCATGCCGAGCACCGCACTGGCGCGACGCCGGCGCAGGATCGCCAGGCAACTCCAGAACGCCACCAGCATCCGCACACCGCCGGTCAGCGTGTGCAGCCAGCCCTTGCCGCGCAAGCCCGTGAAGCCGATTGCGTCGAGCGCAATGCCGCTCGGTGGCACCAGCCGGTTTTCCATGCCGGTGCGCGTGCCGAGCCAGCTCACGCTCCAGCCACGCGAGTGCATCTCGCGCGCGACCGCCAGGCCGGGGATCACGTGACCGCCAGTGCCGGCGGCCATCACGACGAGGTGCCTGGACGCGCTCATGCGCGGCCTCCGCGCATGAGTTGCCTGCTTTCAATATCGATGCGCACGACGACTGCCAGGGCCACCATGTTGACGAGGATCGCCGAGCCGCCGTAGCTCATCAGTGGCAGGGTCAGGCCCTTGGTCGGCAGCACGCCGATGTTCACGCCCATGTTGATGAAGGCCTGGGCCGCCATCCAGATCGCGATGCCCTGCGCATACAAGCCGGCGAACACCCGGTCCAGCGCGATCGCCTGGCGGCCGATGTGAAAGATGCGCCGCGCGAGCCAGAAGAACGCGAAGATCACGCAGGCCACGCCGATGAAGCCGAGCTCCTCGCCGATCACCGCGAGAAGGAAGTCGGTGTGGGCCTCGGGCAGATAGTGCAGCTTCTCGACGCTCGAACCCAGCCCCTGGCCGAACACCTCGCCGCGCCCGAATGCAATCAGCGAGTGCGACAACTGGTAAGCCTTGCCGAGCGTGTAGCGCTCGTCCCACGGGTTCAGGTACGCGAAGATGCGCTCGCGCCGCCACGGGCTGGAGCTGATCATCAGCACGAACGCACCGGTCAGCACCGCGCTGATGAGCACGAACATGCGCCCGTTCACACCCCCCAGGAAAAGAATGCCCATCGCGATCGTGGCGATGATCAGGAAGGCGCCCATGTCGGGTTCGGCCAGCAGCAGCATGCCGACCACCGCGATCGAGATCGCCATCGGAATGACGGCCTGCAGGAAATTTTCGCGCGCGTCCATCTTGCGCACCATGTAGCCGGCTGCATACATCGCGATGCCGAACTTGGCCAGCTCGGACGGCTGGAAGTTCAGCGCACCCAGCGGAATCCAGCGGTGCGCGCCTTTCACGCCCTTGCCCACGCCCGGAATCAGCACCACCACGAGCAGCAGCAGGGCGCCGACGAAGACCCACGGCGAAGTGCGCTCCCAGAAGCTCACCGGAATCTGCACCACGACCAGCGCACCCACCAGACCGATGCTGATCGAAATGAGCTGGCGCGTCAGAAAGTAGGTTGGTGCGTAGCTCGCGAACTTCGGGCTGTCGGACAGCGCCACCGAGGCGCTGTAGACCATCACGAGGCCGAACGACAACAGCGCGATCACGACACACACGAGCGCCTGATCGAAGCCGAGCAGTCGCGCCGGCTCGCCACTGCTCACGTCGATCCAGTCGCGCACCGGAATGGCGGGGTTGCTGCGCGGCTTGCGACGCGCGCCATCGCGCGGCTCGGCCTTGGCCCCCCGGAGGCGGCCCAGTCGCTCGCGCAGCGTGGCCAGACCGACGCGGGTGCCGTTGTCGGTGCTCATGCGACGACCCCTCCCCGATCGGCCACGACCGAGCGCACCTCGGCGGCGAACACCTCGGCACGGTGCGCGTAGTTGCGGAACATGTCCAGGCTCGCGCAGGCCGGGCTCAGCAGCACCGCGTCGCCACTCCGAGCCTGAGCAAAACACCAGCGTGTCGCGGCCTCGAGTGAATCGTGGTGTTGCAGCGCCACACCGGTGTGGCCGAGCGCGGCCTCGATGCGCGCCGCGTCGCGGCCGATCAGCGCCACCGCTCTGGCGTGGCGGCGCACCGGCTCGGCCAACGGGGCGAAGTCCTGGCCCTTGCCGTCGCCGCCGAGGATCACGACGAGTCGGGCCGGGGAGCGATCGGCGCCGAGGCCCATCAACGCGGCGACGGTTGCACCGACATTCGTGCCCTTGCTGTCGTCGAAGGCGTCCACGCCATCGAGACTGGCAATGAGCTGAACGCGATGCGGCTCGCCGGTGTACTCGCGCAGGCCGTGCAGCATCGGCGCGAGCGGACAGCCGATCGCGCTGGCCAGCGCCAGCGCGGCGAGCGCATTCGCGGCGTTGTGGCGACCGCGCACGCGCAACGCGTCGGCGGGCATCAGGCGCTGGATGTGCAGCTCCTCCGCGGGCTCGGCAGTCGCACCGGCGCGCCGGGTGCGGCTGCGGCTGAGCGTCTCGTCGGCCTCCAGCGCACGCACCAGCCAGGCCATGCCGTTTTCTTCGACCAGCCCGAAGTCGCCGGGACGGCGCGGCGCGTCGAGCCCGAAGCGCACGACGCTGCGCCCGACCGTGCGCGCCGGCCGGCCCCTGGCCGATCGCTCCTGCACGGGTTCGGGCACCATCCGCTCGACCACCGGGTCATCGCGGTTGATCACCATCACTGCGGTGCGCCCGAACACGCGCGCCTTGGCCGCCACGTAGGCTTCCATCGAGCCATGCCAGTCCAGATGGTCCTGCGTGATGTTGAGCACCGTTGCGGCGCTCGGCTCGAAATCCTGGGCCCCGTCGAGCTGGAAGCTCGAGAGCTCGAGCACCCAGACCTCGGGCAGGTGTTCGAAGACGGGCGCGGGCGCGGGCGGCGT
The DNA here is from genome assembly GCA_039921765.1 of Burkholderiaceae bacterium. GTDB lineage: Bacteria > Pseudomonadota > Gammaproteobacteria > Burkholderiales > Burkholderiaceae_C > JBDSBD01. Next base: position 5,780 of record JBDSBD010000257.1, on the reverse strand, counting down.
GACCACCTCACTCACTTGCCCGGCGGCGCCGGGCAGCACCTCACCCTCGGCGTCGACGCGCCCATCGGCCTCGGGACCGGTGTCGCCCGACGGGCTCACTGCACCCGCGTCGAAAGTCTCATCCGGTGCGTCGGCTTCTTCGCCGGAACGAGAAACCGGTACGTCGTCGCCCGCCCCCGGCACGGGATCGCAGGACGGACCGACCCCCGCTACCGGCTCGCGATCGAGCGCATCGGCAAGCGTCTGCAGCATCGTCGGGCCGATGTTGCCGGCCACCGCAACGCGCCTGCCGGCGCGCGCAATCAGCAGCGCGGTCAGCGCGGTCGTCGTGGTCTTGCCATTGGTGCCGGTCACGGCCAGCACGTGGGGGGCATAGCCCCGCTCGGTCTTGAGGTCGGCCAGGGCGTGCGCGAACAGCTCGAGCTCGCCCCGGACCCGCATGCCGGACTCTGCGGCGCGACCCAAAGGCCCCGCAATGCGCATGTCGCGCGGCGACAGCCCCGGGCTCTTCAGCACCAGGTGCACGCCCTCGAAGGCGGCGTCGGTCAACGCGCCGCGCACCCACTGAGCTCCCGGCACGTGCTCGGCCAACGCTGCGCGGTGCGGCGGCGCCTCGCGCGAGTCCCAGACGCGCACGCTGGCCCCGAGGCGCGCGCACCAGCGCGCCATCGCCAGGCCGGATTCGCCCAGGCCGAGCACGAGAACGCAGGTGTCGGACAGGTCGTTCATCAGCGCAGCTTCAGGCTCGCCAGCCCGACCAGGCACAGCAGCATCGTGATGATCCAGAAGCGCACGACGACCTGCGTTTCCTTCCAACCCGACTTCTCGAAGTGGTGGTGCAATGGCGCCATCTTGAAGATGCGCCGGCCCGCGCCGAAGCGCTTCTTCGTGAACTTGAACCACGCCACCTGCAGCATCACCGACAAGGCCTCGGCAACAAAGATGCCGCCCATGATCCCGAGCACGATCTCCTGGCGTGTGATCACCGCGATCGTGCCCAGCGCGCCGCCGAGCGCGAGCGCGCCCACATCGCCCATGAAGAGCTGGGCCGGATGGGTGTTGAACCAGAGGAAAGCCAGGCCCGCCCCCGCCATCGCAGCACAGAAGATCAGCAGCTCACCGGCGCCCGGGATGTACGGGAAGATCAGGTACTTGCTGTAGACCGAGCTGCCGGTGATGTAGGCAAAGATGCCCAGCGCCGAGCCCACCATCACCACCGGCATGATCGCCAGGCCGTCCAGTCCATCGGTCAGGTTCACCGCGTTGCTGGCGCCGACGATGACGAAGTAGGTCAGCGCGATGAAGCCGAACACGCCGAGCGGGTAGTTGATGGTCTTGAAGAACGGCACCATCAGGTCGGCCTGCGGCGGCAGGCTGTTCGAGAAGCCGCTCTGCACCCAGCGCAGGAACAGCTCGAGGACCCGCAGGTTCGACGTCTCCGAAACACTGAACGCGAGGTACAGCGCGGCAATGAGCCCGATCACCGACTGCCAGAAGTACTTCTCGCCCGACGGCATCCCTTCCGGGTTCTTCTGCACGACCTTGCGCCAGTCGTCGACCCAGCCGATGGCACCGAAGCCGATCGTCACCAGCATCACGATCCAGACGAAGCGGTTGCTCCAGTCGAACCACAGCAGGGTCGAAACGCCGATGCCGATCAGGATCAGCACGCCACCCATCGTCGGCGTGCCGCTCTTGACCATGTGCGACTCGACGCCGTAGCTGCGCACCGGCTGGCCGATCTTCAGCGCGGTCAGGCGCCGGATCACCCAGGGGCCGAATGCCAACCCGATCAGCAGCGCGGTGAGTGCCGCCATCACGGCGCGGAAGGTGATGTACTGGAACACCCGGAACATGCCGAACTCGGGCGAGAGGGTTTGCAGCCAGTTGGCCAGGCTAAGCAGCATGAGCACCCTCCGCATTCATCAAGGCCGAGACCACCTGTTCCATGCGCATGAAGCGCGATCCTTTCACGAGCACGGTGTTGAAGACGGGCGCCTGCGCCAGCGCCGCAACCAGACTCGCCACCGCGTCGAAGTGGCGCGCACCGGCAAACGCCTTGGCGGCATGCACGCTCATCGCACCCGCCGCCCACAGCGCGTCGATACCGCGCGCCTGGGCATAGGCCCCGACCTCGGCGTGGAACACCGGCCCCTGGTCCCCGACCTCGCCCATGTCGCCCAGCACCAGCCAGCGCGGCCCGGTCAGCGCGGCCAGCACGTCGATGGCGGCACGCACCGAGTCGGGGTTGGCGTTGTAGCTGTCGTCGATCAGGGTCACGGCACGGCCGCGGTGCGTGATCGCGCGCGCCTGCGAGCGGCCCTTGACCGGCTCGAACGCTTCGAGCCCGCGGGCGATCTGCGCCAGCGGGCAACCGACCGCGAGCGCGCAGGCAGCGGCCGCGAGCGCGTTCTTGACGTTGTGCCAACCGGGGGCGCGCAGTTGCAGGGTCACGGCGCCGGCCGGCGTCTCGAACACCAGCGCCCAGTGGTCGACGTCCCATGCAGCGCTGCAGGTCAGATCGGCCCGCCCCTGCAGCGCAAACGTCAGGGTCGGGCGGTTCGCGGCCAGCGCATGCCACAGCGCCGTGTGCGCATCGTCGGCCGGGAACACGGCCACCCCGGTGGGGCCGAGGGCCTGGATCACCGCACCGTTCTCCAAAGCCACCGCCTCCACGCTCGCCATGAACTCCTGGTGCTCGCGCTGCGCGTTGTTGACCAGGGCCACCGTCGGCGCGGTGAGAGCGGCCAGCCGGGCGATCTCGCCCGGGTGGTTCATGCCGAGCTCGACCACGCCGGCGCGGTGCCAGGTGTTGTCGTCCTGGCGCAGCCGCAAGAGGGTGAGCGGCACGCCGATGTGGTTGTTGAAGTTGCCCGCCGTTGCGAACGCGCTCTCGGCGAGCCAGGCGCGCAGGATCGAGGCGATCATCTGCGTCACGGTGGTCTTGCCGTTGCTGCCGGTCACCGCGATCAGCGGCAGCTGAAAGCGCCGGCGCCAGGCGCGCGCGAGTTCGGTCAGTGCCAGCTGCGAGTCGGCCACCTCCAGGCCGGCGATGTCCGCCTCGAGCAGGCCGCGCTCGGCGAGCGCCGCAGCAGCACCACCGACCTTGGCCAGCGCCAGATAGTCGTGCGCGTCGAAGTGCTCGCCCCGGAGCGCGACGAACAGATCGCCCGGCTGAAGGCTGCGCGTGTCGCTGTGCACGCGCAGCACCTCGGTCGCACCATCGCCAACCAAGGTCGAGGCCGGCAGCAGTGCGTGGGCCTGGGCGAGCGTCATCATCGCGACCCTCCTTCGCGCCGGAGCAGCGCCGCGCGCGCCTCATCGACATCGGAGAACGGATGCTTCACGCCGCCGATCTCCTGATAGTCCTCGTGGCCCTTGCCGGCAATCAGGATCACGTCGCGCGCATCGGCGTGACGCACCGCGTGCGCGATCGCCGCGCGCCGATCCTCGATGACCTTCACGCGCTGCTGGCCGCCGACCAGGCCGGCGACGATCTGCAGCAGGATGAAGGCGGGCGCCTCGGAGCGCGGGTTGTCGTTGGTGACGACGACGTGTTGCGCCAGCGCCTGAGCCAGCGCGCCCATCAGCGGGCGCTTGCCTGCATCGCGGTTGCCACCGCAGCCGAACACGCACCAGAGGCTGCCGCCGCGCTCGGCCGCAAACGGCTGCAGCGCCAGCAGGGCCTTCTCCAGTGCATCGGGGGTGTGGGCGTAGTCGACCACGACCTCGGGCTGCCGGTCGGGCTCGAACGAGCCGGTGCCCGACGCGACGCCGTCGGCGCGCCTGGCCCCGTCCTCGGTGGCGCCGACCGCGACCCGCTGCATGCGCCCCGGCACCGGCGTCAGCGCGGCACAGGCCCGCGCCGCATCGGCGAGCGGCACGCCGAGGCAGCGCAGCGCACCCACCACCGCCAGCAGGTTGGAGACGTTGTACGTGCCGATCAAGCCGGTGGCCACAGTCGCGGCGGCGCCGTCCGCTTCATGCACCTGGAAGAGCAGTCCGCCGTCGGCATAGCCGATGCCCGAGGCGCGCAGCCGCGCCGCGGAGTGCGTCGAGTAGGTCCACAGCTCGAGCGTGGTGTCCCCCAGCCCCGCGGCGAGGGTTCGACCCTGCGCGTCGTCGATGTTGACGACCGCGGCGCGCAGACCCGGCCACGCAAAGAGTTGCGCCTTCGCGGCCCAGTACGCCGCCATCGAGCCGTGAAAGTCAAGGTGGTCCTGCGTGAAGTTGCTGAACAGCGCGACCTCGATGTGGGTGCCCGCGAGCCGGTACTCGACCAGCCCGATCGACGAAGCCTCGATCGCGCAGGCGCGAAAGCCGGTGTCGGCGAAGCGGCGCAGCGCCGCCTGCAAGCTGATGGGGTCGGGCGTGGTCAGGCCGGTCGGCTCCAGACCCGCGGCCGGCCGAGCCGAAGGCTCCCGACCCGGCACCGCGCGATCGTCCGGCGATGCGCGCTCGACCACGGGGGCGCGCGCCGACCTGCTCTCGTCGGTGCGATCGCGTGACGGTGGCCCGTCGAATGCACGGCCACGCGGCGGCTCGCCGATCCCGAGCGTGCCGACCAGGCCGCAGCGCGAACCGAGCATGCTCAAGCCCTGCGCAACCCACCACGCCATCGAGGTCTTGCCGTTGGTGCCGGTGCAGGCAACGACGTGCAGGCGTGCGCTCGGCTGCCCCATGAAGCGGCTCGCGATCTCGCCGGTGGCGGCCTTCAAGCCTGCGATTGCCGCCACGCGCGGGTCGGACGCGAAACCAAACGCCTCGGCGCCCTGAGCCTCGACCAGAGCGGCCACCGCGCCCGCTTCGAGCGCCGCACCCACGAAGCTTCGGCCATCGACCCCGTGGCCCGGCCAGGCAATGAATGCGTCGCCGCGTTGCACACGCCGGCTGTCGCTGCCGAGCGCGCCGGCGCCGCGCTGGGCGAGCCAGCCGAGTGCGGCGTCCACCGAAGGCAGCAGCTGCGGCGCCATCAGAAGCTCTCCTCTTCGGCCGGGACGTCGTTCGCGACGATCTGCGACTTGACTTCCAGATCCGGCGGCACACCCAGGGTGCGCAAGGTCTGCTGCACCACCTGGCTGAAGACCGGGCCGGCCACCGCACCACCGAAGTATTTGCCGCCGGTCGGCTCGTCAACCATCACCGCGACGATCAGGCGCGGGTGGCTGATCGGCGCGAGGCCGACGAACCAGGAGCGGTACTTCTTGGTGTCGTAGCCCTTGCCTTCCTGCTTGTACGCGGTGCCCGATTTGCCGCCCACCGAGTAGCCCATGGCCTGCGCTTCGGGCGAGGTGCCGCCCGGGCCGACCACGAGCGCGAGCATCGCGCGCACCGCCGCGGCGGTCTTGGGCGAGAGCACGCGCTGGCCGACCGGCGGGCCCAGCGTCGGGTCACGCTCGAGCAAGGTCAGCGGAATGAATTCGCCGTCGTGCGCGAACACCGTGTAGGAGTGGGCGATCTGGAACAGCGAGGCCGACAACCCGTAGCCATAGCTCATCGTCGCCTGCTCGACCGGGCGCCAGCTCTTGTACGGACGCAGCCGCCCGGTCACGGTGCCGGGGAAGCCGATCTGCGGCTTCTGACCGAAACCGGCCTGGGTGTAGAGCTCCCACATCTCGCGCGGCGTGAACTGCATCGCCATCCGCATCGCGCCGATGTTGCTCGACTTCTGGATGACTTCGGTGACCGTCAGGTTGCCGTGCGGATGCGAGTCGGTGATCGTCGAGCCGGTCAGCGTCAACCGGCCGGGCGCCGTCTGGATCACCGTCGTCGGCGTTACG